>CBFCWZ010000072.1:0-13057 GCA_965601935.1 uncultured Ilumatobacteraceae bacterium | reverse complement strand
GAACCCCGGCACCGGATCGTCGCCGACCGGGTAGTTGGGCACACCGAGGGTGGGAAAGCCCCCCGTGAGCGTCCACTCGAGTGCCCAGCGCGGGCGCAGGACGCCCTCGTGGAAGTGCCGCGCGAACACCTTGAGGTCCATCTTCTGGGGGATGTCGGGGCTGCCCCAGTCGCGGGCCGTGTCGAACGACCAATCGAGGGTGAGGATGATCCCGACTGCACCGGCGGCCCTGGCCCGCTCGAGACGGGCGATCATCGAGTCCTTGTCGCCGGCCCAGTAGATCTGGAAAAAGGTCTGACCGTTGGCCTCGACGACGTCCTCGATCGGCTTGCTGGCGAACGAGCTGAGACCCATCGGGATGCCGCGAGCAGCGGCTCCGGCAGCGACCGCCACCTCGGCACCGGGATGAACCGCTTGGACTCCGGTGGGCGAGATCATCACCGGCATCGATGACGGCTGGCCCATGATCGTGGTCTCCATCGCCCGCGTGGCCGACTGGCCGGCGGTGACCGGGAGCACACCGAGTTCGTCGAAGGCGGTGAGGTTGTCGTTCGTCGTGATGCCGGCCTCGGTCCCGCCGACGAGCATCCCGTAGACCGTCTTCGGAAGGAACCGCTTGGCTCGCCTCTCGGCCACCGCCACGGTCTCGAACCACTTGTTCACATCGTCACCTTCCGGTCGGTGGAACCACCGCGCAGGCGGTCCCGGGAACGGGCGCCAATGCTACGGCTGCCGGGCACCGCTCCCGAATTCCGGTGTGACGGCGCTCAGGCGGCGACAGCCGGGCTCGCCTTCCCGCTGAGGTAGCCGAACTCGTGGCGCATCGCCACGGCCATGGCCTTGAACGACTCGGCCACCTCGGGGAGGGTGGCCTCCAGGCTGGCGATCTTGGCCACTGGAGGCATCATCTCCGAGGCCAGCGTCTCCCGGTCGGCCTCGTAGCGGGCAAGGGCGACGTTCTCGTCGACGCCGCACCGCAGCACGTCGGCAAGGGCGTCGGCGACCATCTCCGCCCCGATGAATGCGTCGGTGATGCCGTGTGCGCTCACCGGGTCCTTGAAGTAGCCGGCGTCACCCACCAGCGCCCAGCCAGGTCCGTAAGGCTGGCGGAGATAGCCGGGCAGACCAGGATGCCCCCGGTAGCCACCCACCCGCTGAGCGCCGGCGAGCAACTCGCGTAGCCCGGCCAGCTCGTCGATCCGCTCGTGATGGGCTCCGGCCAGGTCGCCCCGCGCCTCGTTCTGGAAGTCCGCCGGCGAGATCGCGGTCCAGGCGACGGCCACACCGTCGTTGGTCGGGATGATTCCGCCGGCCTTGCCCACCTCGTAGAAGTTGACGATCTTGTCGCTCGGGAGTCCGGCCCAGTACGAGTAGATCGACCCTGCTCCCTCGTCCTCGTGGTACTTCTCGGAGCCGACGAGCCGAGCCACCTTGGAACGGGTGCCGTCGGCACCCACCACGTAGCGGGCGGACACGGTGCGGGTCGTGCCGTGGTCGTCGACGACGACACCTTTCACCCGCCCGGCCTCGTCACGGGTCACGTCGACCAAGGACACGCCGTGGCACACCTGGGCGCCGCTGGCGACGGCGGCGTCGACGAGCTTGGCGTCGAGCACCGTCCGGCGGGGCGAGTAGAGGCCGTCCACATCGCCACGGGCCGGAATGTTCAGCACGACCTTCTCGGCGCCGTAGTTGAACTCGACGGTGCCGGCCACCGGCGTGCCCGCTTCGCGGATGTCGTCGAGAACACCCCATCGGCTCAGCTGGAGCACTCCGGCCAGCGCGATGTTGTGGGTGGACAGCGTGTCGCTGCCGTAGGCGCTTCTGTCGATGGCCAGGACTCGCACGCCACGGCGGGCGAGCAGCATGGCGGTGGCGGCCCCCGCGGCGCGGGCTCCGACCACGACGACGTCGTAGGTTCCCCTGATGGGGCTGGTGATGGGGCTGGTTGCGTTCTGCATGGGACCATCGTGCGGAATGCCGGGCCGGAAGGCTTGGAGAACCCTTGGGGAGCACCTGGGGAAATTCTGAAGACGAATCTGGAGATGAATCTGGAGACGAAGTGCTCCGTTTCCTGGTGACCGTTCCCCCGAGCCTGCATCGATGGCCTGCCCGACGCGGGTGAGTCATCGACCCCCCTCGGCGATCGACGGAAGGACCCTGTCGTCAGGCTCGGCTGGAGAGATAGCCGTCGGCCGGCTCCACGAGGCGCTCGCGGCCGAAGCTCGGCGCGTGGCCGCCGTGCACCACTCGGGCAGGCACGTCCCGCAAGCGCTGCATCGTCGCGACATACTCTGCGACGTCGCTGTCGGGAAGGCCGTCGAGAAGGACGCCGTCGTAGATGGCGTCACCCGAGAAGAGGGTGCACGTTGCCACACGCAGGCCGGTCATCGTTGCCCCCGTGGGTCACGGTGCGCTCATCATCTCGAGGATGCGCCGACCGACCTCGGCGGGCGCGTCGACGTGGGGGTGGTGTCCGGCGTCGCTGATCAGGTCGTGACGGGCACCGGGGATCCGGGCCGCGACGTGATCACCACCGGCGTGGAAACGGGTGTCGCGATCGCCCGAGATCACGAGGGTCGGGATCTCGATCGCGGACAGCCCGTCGATGACGGTCGAGTCGTACTGCCGAGCGACCTCCTCCACACCCGGAGCGATGTCCATCTTCGACGCGGCCTTGTCGAGGTAGCGGTTCCAGTCGGCCCGTTTCTCGTCGCTCCGGAACCCCGGCCCGGTCGCCACGAGCACGAGTCCGACCACCTGGTCCGGATGGGCCAGCACGTAGCGCAGCGACAGATAGCCGCCGAACGAGTGCCCCATCAGCACAACGGGTGAGGGACCGGCCGCGATCACCTCACGGAGCTGCCCCATGGCCACGTCCACCCCGTACGGCAGGTCGGGCGCCGCCGCGTCACCGTGGCCGGAGAGATCCCAGGTGTCGACGTCGACGCCTTCCGCACCGAGGTACTCCACCACCGCGTCCCACGTCGTGGCGGAATCACCGAGGCCGTGCGACGCGACGATCCGGGGCATCTTCGGCACAGTACCGAGCGGCCCGGCCGGGCGACCTACCGTCGGGGCACAGCCGATCGACCGAGGAGCAGCCATGAGCGAAGGGCCCGTCCACTTCATCGCCCACTTCACCGTGACCGACGCCGAGAAGTACCGCGTCTACGAGAAGGGCTTCTTCCCCATCCTGAAAGCGCACGGTGGTGAGTTCCTCACGTACGACGACTCACCCACGGTGCTCGAAGGCGAGTGGGAGCAAGGCCGCACGGTGCTCATCCGCTTCCCCTCCGAAGAGGCCCTGACGGGCTGGTGGGAGTCCGACGAGTACAAGGAGTTGGCCACGCACCGGCACGCCGGTACGACCAGCTTCAACGTGCTCTACCTGCGCCCACTCCAGCGGGGTTGAGACACCTCAGCGGCCGACGACAGAGCCGCCATCACACGTGATGATCTCTCCCACCGTGAACTGCCCGGCCCGCGACGACAGGTAGATCGCCAGTCCGGCGATGTCCTCGGGTGTTCCGACTCGACCGCTCGGGTTCATCTCCTTCGCCAGGCCGTCCCAGTCGGTGCCCTCGACATCGCCTCCGGTCCCTACGCCCGTGCTGAGCATCCATGTCGGGAACGGGCCCGGGGCGATGGCGTTGACGATGACGTGTCGAGGCGCCAACAGCGCGCCCAACTGGCGCGTCAGCGCGTGGAGCGCGGCCTTCGAAGGACCGTAGGAGAAGGTCTCGAAGACCGGGGGGTGGATGCCGTCGACCGAGCCGATGTTCACCACCCGCGAGGGCGACTCCGCGGACCCGGCAGCTTCGAGCATCGGGAGCAGCCGCTGGGTCAGGAAGAACACGCCCTTGACGTTCGTGTCCATCACCTTGTCCCAACCGCCTTCGGGGAACTCCTCCAGCGGAGCACCCCACGACACACCGGCGTTGTTGACCAGCACGTCGAGCCGCTCCTCGCGCCGTGACAGCTCGGCCACGAGGGTGTCGACCCCGTCGAGCTCGGCGAGGTTCGCCGGGATCGAGATGCACTCTCCGTCGAATTCCTCGGCCAGACGAGCCGCCGTGGCGTCGCACACCTCGGCCTTGCGTGACGAGATGTAGACCTTTGCCCCGTTGGCCACGAACCCCGCCGCGATCATCTCCCCGATCCCGCGCGAACCACCCGTGACGAGCACCACCTTCCCGGCGACGGAGAAGAGATCGTTCACGTTCATGCTCGGCATGGGCGCGACCCTACGAGGAAGGGCGAGCCCCGGCCCGATCGCCGTCAGTCGAGAAGTCCCGGGAGATCAGTCTGGGGTGGGGGCGGCGGGGTGTCGCTCGCTGCCGAGCCGTCCGGGGTGAGGTTGAACGGCGGGTACTGGTCGGTGAGGAGCATGGCGTACACGTTCACCTGGATGCCGAGACGGATCCCCTTCACCACGAAGTTGCGCATGCCCTGCGGCCAACGACCGAGGATGATGACGGCGAACCAGCCGACGAAGTAGACGACCGAGACGGCGATCCACACGATCATCACCCAGATGACCGCCGGAAGCGCCCAGAAGATCCTCAGGCCGACGGTGAGGCGGTTCCTCCCCTCGAGGGCGGGGACGATGTCCACGGTGGCCGGCGTGTTCCCGGGGTCGCGGCTGTCGGTGGGGAACTCGAACGGCGGGTAGTCCTCGTGCAAGAAGCCCGCGTAGACGGTGGCGCGCTCCTGGTAGCGCAGGCACATCACCTGGATTCCGGCCAGCCCTTCGGGCAGCTTTCCCGTGAACAGGATCACGAACCAGGAGATGAACGCGACGATCGAGCTGAGGATCCCGAGGGCGTACAACACGATGAAATGCGGGATCGCAAGGAACCACGCGAAGAGGGGGCGCCACCGGGCGATCCTCTCCGGCGTCTCCACTTCGAACACGGCCGGGTAGCTCATGGTCTTTCCTCCATCAGAAGCTCTCTCGACGGTACATCCGGTACCCGCGGCGGGCGAGGACCATCAGGTGCGGGCAGTGTCGGCCGATGAGCAAGAATCTTCCCGGAGGACGGAACCAAACGACACACTGAGGCGTTTCAGAGCGTGCGAATCGCGGGGGCGAGGTATCCGATGGAAGAGGCGAGTCGGCCCGATGAGTCCCCGGATCGCGCCCGAACCACTGGAGCGGCGACCTCCACACGCGGGGTGACGTCGCGGCCCGAGCGTCTCGACTTCGACGAGTTCTACGTCGGTCATCACGACCGGCTCGTCCGGGCGTTGTCGCTCGCGCTGAACGACGATGATCTCGGACGCGACGCCGCATCCGAGGCTCTGACACGTGCCCTTCAGAGCTGGAAGAAGGTGTCGACCTACGAGAACCCCGCCGGCTGGGTGTACCGGGTCGGCTTGAACTGGGCCCGCTCGCGTCGCCGAACGACACGGCGAGAGGTCCACGCCGACATCAGCGAACGCCCGGATTCCGGCACCGTCCCCGATGCGAACCGGCCCGCGATCATGGTGGCGATCGGGTGTCTCAGCGCCGACCATCGTGATGTGGTCGTCGGCCGCTACTACCTCGACTGGTCGGAGAAGCAACTCGCCGAGGCCCTCGGGGTGTCCTCCGGCACCGTGAAGAGCCGGCTGCACCGTGCCCTCGGTCGACTCGGCCAACTCATGGAGGAAGATCATGGATGACGGCGCGCTCGATCAGCGGCTCCGCAGCGAGCTGAACGCAGCTGCAGCGGACATCGACCCGGGCGACGCCTCTGCGGGGCTCACTTCGGCGCGTCGGCTCGCCACTCGCCGCCGACGCCGCAAGATCGCAGGGGCGGTGCTCTCGTGCGTTCTGCTGTTCTCCGCCGGAGCCATCACTCTCCGAGCCCTCAACACAGAAGGATCAGAGCGTCTGCAGACCGCCGAGGCACCCTCGACCACCGTCGAGGCGGACGTCGAGGAACCGGCCGAGGACGCGACCAGTGGGGGCGCGACAGAGATCGAAGAGTCGCCGCCCACCTCCGAAGGGCCAACCGATGCGGTCACAGCCACGGCAGGGCGGGAATCGGTCGCGGGCCGCGTCGCGTCCGGCGAACCGATCACGGTCGAGGGCCCGTCCGAGGCGGTTGGAGACCAGCACTGGCTCCTCCCGTGGCGGGACGGTTTCCTCTCCATCCGCATCGACCACGGCCAGCAGGCCAGTCCGGGTCACGGCACGATTCCCGACGAACTCCTCGAACTGTTCCCACCGGAGGTTCTGGACCTGTTCCCCGACGGTCTCCCACCGACGCTCGCCGAGGCGCAGCAGGTCCTGACCGAGGCCGGCCTCGTCGACGTCGTGGGCGACCTGATCGACGAGAACGACGACCTGTGGGACGCGATCTACTCCGGCGAGACGCCTCCGCCCGAGGTCACGGCGGATTTCACCCTCGACGGCGTGGCATGGGAGTCCCTCGAGGTTGACTTCCCGTGGGACGACCTGTCCGTCCAGCAGATCGTGAGCACCGGCGACCGCATCGTCGTCTTCGGCTCCACCTTCGTGAGCCCCACATCACCCAGCCACCTCGTCGCGACGACGACCGACAGCCTGCGGGAATGGTCCGTGGAAACTCTCGACGACACCTCCGACAACGACCTCCCGGGGTTCATCACGCCCGCAACCGGCGCCTCTTTCGCGGCGAACGCCGAAGGTTGGATGGTTGCTGCCAGCACCGAGTTCGAGGTGGACGTCAATTCCCTCCTCGCGCTCGCCGGGATCGACACCACCGAGGAGTGGGGCTACAGCATCGACTACGCCCCCGAAGGGATGGTCGTCCACCCCCCGATCGTGATCTCCTACGCAGACGTCGGTCTGAGCCCCGACGAGGCGCAGTCGATGGACCCCGACGAGATCCTCGAACTGGCCGGGATCGAACTCGACGGGATCAGCAGCTGGAGCGCCGGCAGCGACGACACCGAAATGATCGTGCAGATCGACTGGGGCGACAACGCGAATCCCGACGCGGTGACGGTCGCCTGGGAGGACGTCGACCTTGATCCGGCACACGTCGACGCGCTGCGCGAGGGCGGCGAACCGATGGTGGAGTACTGGTCGGCGACGTGGGATGGAACGACCACCCGCACCACTTCGGATGGCCCCACGTGGCACGACATCCATGCCTTCGGATCGGGTTTCCTGCGACAGGGCGCGCAACTCGAGTACAGCACCAACGGGGCGAGTTGGGCCCCTGTCGACGGGCTTCCCGACGACCACTGGCTGACGGGCACGATGCCCGTCGAGAACGGGACCGTTGCCGTCATGAGCGGCCGCGTCGGCACCCGGACCTTCCTCTCGTCCTCCGACGAAGAGCGCTGGCAGGAGGTCACCGTGGACGGGCTGCCGTCCGAGTTCAACCCGCTCGACTGGCCGCTCGACTCCGCCACGGAGGTCATCGAGAGCTACCCGCCGCAGGAGTGGACGAGTAGAGCCGTTGCCGACAAGGACGGACTGCAGCTGACCACGATCACGGGGAGCGACGGGTTCGAGTCGTACACGATCGTCGACGCCACGAGCGGAGCAACCGTCTCCCGAGAGGAGCTCACCGCAGAGGACTACCTGGCGGGCGAGAGGCTGCAACACCGGCGCGAGAACGAGAACGGCTGGATCTATCTCGACCCCGTCGGTGGCGGGGAGATCCTGGTCGTGGAGTGGGCGGATCTGGTGTACGAGGACACCCCGGGGCCGGGGATGACAGAGGACCTGCCGATCGGAACGTTGTGGCTGCTGTCGACAGCAGACGGTCTGTCCTGGCTCGTCGAGGAGATCGGCACGAGTGTCGAAGGCGAGGGGTACATGTCCCGCGCCGCACGGAACGGCGACGACGTCCTCTTCGTGGGTCCCGACGGTTGGGAGCGCTACGAACTCGACAGCTGACCGGGGTCAGCGGCCCGGGCGGCCTTGTTGGCCGCGACGGTGCCGAGCAACATCGCGATGGCCATCAGTACGACACCCAGGAGAGCGACGCCGTAGAGGGCGGTGGGTTCGGAGCTGAGTGCGAACACGACGCACCCACAGGCGATCATCACGACGGCACCGAACTGGACGAACGGTTTCGCAGCGACATGGGCCGCCTGCCAGGCCTGCTCGGAGCGACGGGTGTCCTTGGTGCGGATGCCCGTACCGGGGTTCGGCCCGATCCGGCCGGTGGCGGCCATGTTGCCGATGACGATCATCGCCACGGCGGCGGCGATCATCGCGCCTCCGATCAGAAGGGCGGTCCAGAAGGGGACGGAGTCGTCAGCGGCGAGCACACCGCCAGGCTACGTCCGGCGGGCCGGTCAGGCGCCGACGGCCTCGCGATACTCGGCGATGCGAGCGAGGTGGCCGTCGACGTCGGTCGGACCGGCATTGTGGGTGGAGATGGCGAGATGTGTCGCGCCGAGATCGCTCCAGGCTGCCGCGTGCTTCTGCCAGCGCTCGGGCGTGCCACCGGCGTACTGCGCCTGGGAACGGATCTCGAACCCGTCCATGGAGAGGCCGTGCGCCTCACGGATCCGGCGCAGTTCGGCCACGATGGCTGCGGACTTCTCGTTCGGTGTCCCGAGCGGCATCCAACCGTCACCGAGGCGGGCGCACCGGTCGATCGCCGCAGGTGCCGACCCGCCGAAGAGGATCGGGATCGGCTCGGAAGGCCGGGGCAGGATGCTGGCCTTCTCGAAACGGTGGAACTCGCCGTCGTAGCTCATCGAGTCCTCGGCCCAGAGACGCCGCATCAGGTCGACCTGCTCCTCCTGACGGCGGCCGCGGGTGGCGAAGTCCTCGTTCAACCCGTCGTACTCGACGGTGTTCCAGCCGACCCCGATCCCGAGCTTGAAGCGGTTCCCGGAGAGGATCGCCACCTCGGCTGCCTGCTTCGCCGCGAGCACGGCCTGCCGCTGGGGCAGGATCATCACCGACGTCGCCAGGTCGACCCGCTCGGTCACCGCCGCCAGGAAGCCGTAGAGGACGAACGGCTCGTGGAACGCGATGTCCTTGTCGTAGGGGCCCTTGAACCCGCCGGGGCGATCGCGGTCGGCCCCCAGCACGTGGTCGTAGATCAGGAGATGGTCACTACCCAGTTCCTCCGCCCCCTGGGCGTAGGCCCGAATCGCCCCGGGGTCGGTCCCGATCTCGTTGTGTGGAATCACCGCGCCGAACTTCATCGGCCAAGAACTACCAGACCACAGGTGTCCGATACCGCTTCAGGTTTGCCCCGCACGTGTTCACGGCAAGCTGAAGCGGAAACCTGAAGCGGTGTCTGACACCATGACGTCCTATAGCCGGCCTGCCGCGGTCGCGGCTTCTTCGGCGGCGGTGAGTTGGGCCTCGACGATCTTCAGGCCGTTGGTCCAGAACTCTGGGTCGGCGAGGTCGACGCCGACGATCTTGCCGAGCTCTTCGGGCGGGCCGGAACCACCGGCACGGAGGAGGTCGAGGTAGGCGGGGACGAACGCATCGCCCTCGGCCTCGTAGCGGGCATACACCGACAGCGCGAGGAGCTGGCCGTAGGCGTAGGCGTACACGTAGCCCGGGGTACCCATGAAGTGCGGCACGTAGCTCCACCAGCTCCGGTAGCCGTCGGTCACCTCGACGGTGTCGCCCAACATCGCGGTCTGCGACTCGGCCCACAATTCGCCGAACCGCTCGACGCTCAGCTCACCTTCCTCACGTCGCGCGGTGTGGCACGAGTGCTCGAAGCGATTCATCGCGATCTGCCGGAAGACGGTGGCGATCGAGTCCTCGAGGGTCGAGGCGAGGAGTGCGAACCGGTCGTTCGGATCGTCGAGCATCGAGAGCAGCCGGTTGCTCGTGACCGTCTCGCCGAAGACCGATGCGGTCTCGGCCAACGTCAGCGGCGTCGTCTGGTGGAACAGGCTCTGCTCGCGGGCGAGATAGAAGTGCACGCCGTGGCCGAGTTCGTGGGCCAGCGTCGCCACGTCGCGCGGGCGACTCGACCAGTTCAGGAGGACGTAGGGGTGGTGGCTCGGCGTGACCGAGGCGGCGAACGCGCCGCCCCGCTTGCCGGGACGGAGCGGGGCGTCGATCCAGTTCTCGTCGATGAACCGGTCGACCGCGTCGGCGAGTTCCGGCGAGAAGGAGCGGTAGGCGTCGCGCACGACCCCGGTCGCCTCGGACCAGCCGATCTCGTTCTCGTCGGAGGCCACGCTGGCCATGCGGTCGTAGTCGGCCAGCCGCTCGACCCCGAGGATCTTCGCCTTGAGCGAATACCAGCGCTGCGGGATCGAGTAGTTGGAGACGACGGCATCCACGAGTGCCTGCACCGACTCGTCGGAGGCCTCGTTGGCGAGGTTGCGCGACGACACCCACGAAGGGAACCCGCGCATCCTGTCGTCGATCGACTTGTCGAGGAGGAGCGTGTTGTAGACGTAGGCACGTGTGCGCAGGCCGGGCTCGAGGGCCGTCGTGACGGCCTCGGCGACCGTGCGGCGCACGTCGGCATCGTTGCTGGCCAGCATCGAGAGCGCCTGGTCGAGGGGCAGCCCGCTCCCGCCGATCCCGTCGGGCAGGTCGACCTCGATCGCCGAGGTCAGCTCCTCGAAGAGCCGCACCCAGGCACCCTCCCCGGTCTGGCCCTTCTCGGCGATGACCGTCTCCTCCGCCTCGGAGAGGAGATACGGCCGCTGCAGCCGCAGAGTGGCCAGGTGGTGGCGGCAGAAGTCGAGGCGCTGGTCGGCGAGCAGCTCCTCGGCCCGCTCGTCGGCGAGTGCGGCCCACTCGAGGTCGAAGAAGATCAGCTTCGTGTTGATGGCGGTCGAACGTTCCTGCATCGCTGCCATCGCCGCTCCCCTCTCGGGGTCGGCCGTATCGGTGCTGAAGGCGAGCATCACGTAGTGGCCGGCCCGTGAGGTCACCTCGCCGATCCGCTCCATCGTGCGCATCGCGGCCACGAGGCCGTCCGCGTCGAGGTCGGCGACGGTGCCACGCAGGCTCGTCAGCTCGTCGGCGAGGCGGTCCGCCTCGTCGAACAGGTCGTCGACGGAGCGCTCGTCGAGGATGGTGTCGATGTCCCAGGCGACGTCGGCGGCGGTGAGGTCGGCGGCGTCGGCTGGCGCAGTGGGGTCGACTGTGGTCATCCCCCGAGTCTGCCCGCGAATCCGGGCTGTTGCCCGACTCAGTACAGCCCGATCATCTTCCCCGAGAGCGCGACGACTGCGACCACCAGAACGGGCCGGATCACCTTCTCGCCACCCTCGACGGCGATGTGGGCACCGATGTAGCCGCCGATGCCCGACCCGGTGGCCAGCACGATCGCCGGCACCCAGTCGACCTGCCCCTGCACGATGAAGATCGTGCAGGCGATCACCGAGATGGCCACGACGACGTAGCTCTTGATGAGGTTCGCCGTGACGAGGTCGTGGCCGGCCCTGGCCAGCACCATCAGGAGCAGGAGGCCGACGCCGGCCTGGATCGCCCCTGCGTACACACCGACCCCGAAGAACACCAGCATCGACACCCACGTCGGCCAGAGGTCCCGCCCGGACTCCTTCGGGGAGGGCCAGAGCGCCACTACGAGCATCGGGATCATGAGGACGCCGAAGATCACCTCGAAGAGTTCGTCGTCGATCGACGAGATCACCAGCGCGCCGACGAGCCCGCCCGCCAGGGCGGGCGGGAAGACCTGCCGGGCATCGCCCCAACCGTCGACGTCCTTGTCGGTGAAGCCGCGTACCGCCGCGCTCGACTGCACCAGCACGGCGATTCGGTTCGTGCCGTTGGCGGTGAGGCCGTCGAGCCCGGCCAGCGAGAGCAGGGGCACAGTGAGCAGCGAGCCACCACCGGCGATCGAGTTGACCGCCCCCGCGAAGAGGCCACCGATGAAGATCAGGATGGCGGCGCCGACACTCACCGCCGGGACGGTAGCCACTCATCGAGGGAGACCACCGACCGGCTCCGCCCGTCAGGCCAGCTCGACGAGAGCCTCGTGCTCGAGCCGGGCGACCGGCGCGCGGTCGACGGTGACCTCGATGTCGAGAACGACCCGCCGCCCGGCACGGGTGTCGAACTGGTCCACGAGCACGGGATGCACTACTGCGGCGGCGCCGAGCGGACCCACGCCGAGATGGACGATGCGGCTACGCGTGTGGATCCACGAGCCCCTGGTGAAGTGGGTGCTCATCATCTCGTTGCCGAGTGCGGGCCACACGGCCGGATGCACGATCTGTTCATCGGCGTAGAGACCGAGTTCGTCGCCCGCCCGCTCCCCGTACGCGGCCCACCTTCCGTCGAGGGTCACCCTCTGCCGGGCCAGCGGCACGTGCATCGGCCGCTCGCGCTCTGACGGTGGCGGGGAACCCTCCCACACTGCAATCGTGGCGTGAACGGCGTCCCGGGCGTGCGCATCGACACACCAGCCCCCACTCTCCGGCCGGGGGATGCACTCGACCCGGTCCCCAGCCATGATCGGCGACGAGAACCTGACTTCGGCACCACCCGAACGGACCCACTCGAGACCCCACGCCGTGGCCGGGACGTGGGTGAGGTAGGCGTACACCGTCACCCCCGCGACGAGTGCGGCCGGATAGCCGGCAGCCCGCGCCCCCTCGTCGGTGTGGATCGCGTTGCCCGCGTGTTCGGGGAGGTTTCGAGCGATCACACTCCAGGGCTGCAGATCATCGGTCGCCATGAGACGAGTGTCGCCTCCGGCCACCCGACAACCGCAACTGGACCGGTTGCCCGCCGCGCGCTGTGTGGCCCGTGGAGGACTTGTTCGGCCGGTTCTGCGGTTGCCCTCCCTCCTCGTCGGGAAACGCCGCAGAGGGCCTCATAGAGCGCCAGAAAACAAACGAAATGCAGGGGTTTCGCGTTGACAATCGTACGTTTGTTCGATAGCACCGAGACGGCCGCGATCTTCAACGCCTTGACCGGCAAGCGACAGAGGGGCCAGAAGTCGAGTGCCGTTCAGCCCGCCAGCACGGTCGTGCCTGAGACCACCTCGGCGCCATCCGCTGGTAACCGCCGGTAGATCTCGACATCGTACAGCACATATCGATTTCCAAACGCCGGGCCTGTCCGCCCGGCGTTTTTTGTGTGACGACCATTTCGGGCTCACGT
>CBFCWZ010000071.1:0-13126 GCA_965601935.1 uncultured Ilumatobacteraceae bacterium | reverse complement strand
CACCGGCCCCACGTCCCGGTGCCTGGTCGTACTCCCGGCGATCTCGAACGAGACCGTTCGAAGGTCACCCGGGAACAGGTTTGTCGGCGCCGCCGGTGACCCCGAGTCGGGCCACCTCGGCCGTGTACTTCTGAGGGTCGGTGACGCAAGACCATCGACGAGCCCTCCGGAGTATCGGCAGCACCCGGTGGACCCGTCCGGGCCGTCGGACGCGGGTGATGTCAGGTGTCGGATTCGTCCCTGCCGGTGAAGTCGTCCATGGTGTGATACACGCCGAAGACCCGATCGGCGATGAAGTCACGGACACCGATCGGGAGGACTCCCTTGAGCATCTCGTTGAGCTGCACCGTCTTCGGGAGGACGAGGAACGAGCGCCCGGCGACCATCGCCTTCCAGGATTGGTCGACCACGTCCTCCGGTTCGAGGATCGGCAGGAGCGGTGCCGACTTCGCCCCGTCGAACATGCCGGTCCCGACGTAATAGGGGCACACCGTGGTCACCATGACGTGCGCGTGACCGGCCTGCTTGAGTTCGAGGCGGAGCGAATCCGACCAGCCGATGACCGCCCACTTGGAGGCGGCGTACACCGCCATACGCGGGTTCGGGGTGAAGCCCGCGGCCGACGCCAGGTTGACGATCCGGCACTCGCCCTGCGTGTCGATCATCGCCGGGAGGAACGCGTGGGCCACGTACATCGGGGCCAACGTGTTCACGTCGATCGTGAACTTGGCGTTGCTCTCGAGGTCGGTCTCCCAGAAGTACTCGTTGCCGCGCACCACCCCGGCGTTGTTGACCAGGACATCGATCTGCCCCAGGTCCTCGAGGACCTCGGCAGCAGTCGCGGCGACGGTGTCGGCGTCGCGGACATCGACGAGATAGCCGCTGACGTCGGTCGGCCCACCTTCGAGGTCGACCTGCGTCTCCTTCAGCGCCGGCTCGTTGATGTCCCACAGCACGACGGCGGAGGCTCCCTCCGCGATGGCCCGCTCGGCGAACAGACGCCCCATCCCCATCGCCGCGCCCGTGATGAGCACGTTCTTGCCCTTGACCGACTTCATGTGGACTCCTTTGACTCTTCCCGAGCGGCGAGCGCAGCGGCGCGGACTCTCTCGAAGTCGTCGTCGGTGTACGGCCCGTTGACCCCCGAGATCGTGGCCAGCTTCATGCCGTGCTTCAGGCCGAGCCGGTAGATCTCCTTGACCTTCGGCCAGCTGAGGCTGCGGCCGACCGTGAAGTTCTCGTAACGGCCCTCGAGAGCGAGAACGATCGTCTCGGCAAGACACGCGTAGACGACGCGGTCGGGCAAGCCGATGTCCTTCACGCGCACGTCGCCCGGCAGTTCGACCTCCCCCGACTCGAGCACGAGCACGTCGGGTCGCTTCGCCACGTCCTCGGCGGAGAGGTCGAGCGGCCGTGCCACGTCGGTGATGACGCACCCCGGCTTCACGCTCATGATGTCGAGCACCTTCTGCCCCGCTGCCGAGGTCGCGGTGACGATGAGATCCATCTCGGGAAGCGGGCCCGCCGGGTCGGTCGCCACGTGCACGGTCGCCCGCGGGTTCTCGGCCTCGATCTCGTCCTTGATCTGGAGGAGCTTGGCGGTCTCCGGAGACACCAGCCACAGCTCGTCCGCCGCCAGCGCGAGCAGGCGGGCACACGCCGCCCCGATCGCCCCGGAGGCGCCGACGACCATCGCCTTTCCGTGCATGACGCCGTCGGCGTCGACGTCGGCGATTCCCAGCCGCCGCAGCGCGTCGGCCGCCGCCCACAGCGCACCCGACGCGCTGTAGCTGTTGCCCGTCGTGACGGGCAGCGCCGCCTGCTTCGCGACGGTCACACCCGCGTCGCCGACCACCTTGGTGAACGCACCGAGTCCCATGATCTGCGCGCCGAGCCGACGCGACAACTCCGCCGCATCGAGGAGACGCGAGTAGGTGAACTCGGGCGGGTGCGCCAGCATCTCCTTCGGCGTACCACCGACCGTGATCAGCCAACCCTCGGCCTCGGCCCCGGTCTCGGAGACGATGCCGGTGACATGGCTGTAGATGAACGGCGGCATGTAGGCAACCGTCTTCTCGACCACCTGCGTCATCCCCGGGATGTGGGTGAGAACTCCGAGGGGTTCGACATTCTTGAAGTACTCGGTCGACAGCGGGTGGATCACGAACGAGAAACGGCTCTTCCGGCGGTACCCGTTGGGCCAGAGCAGCCGCGGTTCGAGATCGGCCTCCTGGATGAACCGGGCGAGGGCGTCGGTCGTGAGCCTGGCCCGCGGTTTCAACGTCGACTTGACCATCGCCTCGTACATCGCCGGCACGATGACGAAGTCGAACGGCTGCGGGGTGACGTCGACCACGAGGTCGGCACCGAGCTCGCCCAGTGTCTCGAGACGATCCTCCGAGACCGTGCTGGTGATCACCGCCTTGCCGCGGAGGTCGGGGAGGCCGAAGCGGATGAGGTCGGCGTACGAGCCGACGATCACGTCGGCGTCCTCGGCGGCGACATGGGCCAGCTTGTCGGTGAAGAAGCCGACCGGGCCGGACACCTGGTCCTTCACGAGGTCGGGAACGTGGCGCCAGGCGAACTCCCCGACTCCAGCCGCAGTGGCGGTGACGGGGTTCGTCTTGAAGTTGCCCGGCAGCACGATGTCGTGGGTGGCGTCGTCGAAGATGATGTTCTCCGTGAACTCGCGGAGCACGGCGATGGTGCGTTCCCGCGCCGCTCCACCGACGACCACGACCCTGGCATTGGTGAAGTAGCCCGGCATCTCGGCCTGGACACGGCGGATCGCCCACTCCTGGAAGATGTCGGTGACGAGCGAGTCGCCGCGCACCGGCACCCTCCGCGCCGCCTTCCTCGCCGGCTCCAAATCGTCGTCCCCACCGGAGAAGAGACCGTCTGCGCGGGCCTCGGGGACCCCGCTCAGGGCAAAGGCGTCGGCGTCCTCGGACCATTCCCGGACGGCGCTGCCGGCGGCTTCCACGTCCCCGCTCGTCCCGATCCGCACGAGGCGGAAGTCGTGGCCACCCAGTGAGGCGGCCTCGTCGTAGTCCCAGTCGGGCTCTCGGAGGGTGACGTTGACGATGGTCTTCGGTGTACGCGGCGGCATGATTCGGATGACCCTGGTCCCCAGTGGACGTGCGGTGGACAGATCCGCCTCGGCGAGGCCACGTGACAATACCCCGCCTCCGCGGACGGAAACCAGGGTCATCGGGCCCGGTTGCCCTGGCCCGAGGGGTCAGGCCATGCGGTCGATCAGCTCCCGTTCGACCGACGCGAGGTGGGCGATGCCGCACGCGCCGGCCGTCGCCACATCGCCCTCGGCGACGGCACGCGCCAACGCAGCGTGCTCCTCGGTCGCCGAGTCGACGATTCGCCCGGCCTCGTCCCCCGGTTCGAGACCCGGGGAGCGGGACAGCCGTGCCACGACCTTGCCGTAGACCTCGACCAGAAGCGGGTTGCCACACGCTTCCGCGATCGCAGCGTGGAACTCGCGGTCGCGCTCCAGGAACTCGGAGAGGGGCATCCCCTTGCCGAAGCGGTCCGCGAGGATGCAGATGTGGGAGCGCTGCTCGTCGCTGGCCCGCTGAGTGGCGAACTCGATGATCGGCACCTCGAGCAGGCGGCGGGTCTCGAAGAGCTGGCGGACGAACTCGGCGTCCCCATCGGCTTCGTCGAAGGACAGGTCGGGCAGACGCTCCACCACGAACGACCGATTGCCTCGTCGCTCGATGACACCGATCGACCTCAACCCCTGCATGGCCTCACGCACTGAGGTGCGGGCGACCTGGAACTGCTCGGACAGGTCGCGTTCGGACGGAAGGCGCGTCCCGGGCTGCAGTGCCCCCGACCGGATGCTGGCCAGCAACTGGTCGCGAATCTGGGAACTGATCGTCGCCCGGCTGACCGGCTCGAACCCGACGGCGTCGGCGGCGCTCATGTGTCCCTCCCGTGCCGACCGGCACCAAATGGTCTGACCAACTGACCTTTGGTACGGTAGCACCGTGACCGCGCCGAACACTGCCGCCGCAGCCCGACTCCGATGAGCGACGACCCCATCGACGAGGCCCGCCACGACCTGGGACCCACCTCGGCGCGCTGGACCCACGTCGCCCTCCGAGTCGCCGACGTCGAGGCCAGCATCGACTGGTACACGTCCCACACCCCGCTGGAACTGCTCGCGAAGCGCGCGAACGAGGACGGCTATGGGGCCTGGCTGGGTCACTCCGACCAGGCCGAGCGGCCCTTCCTCCTGGTGCTCGCCCAGTTCTTCCCGGGCCACGACCCCTTCGCCCCCGAGCCGATCTCCACGCTCGCCCCGTTCAATCACCTCGGCATCGAACTCCCCACCCGTGGGGCCGTCGATGCGATGGCGGCGCGGGGCGCGGCCTCCGGCTCGCTGGCCATGCCGGCGACCCAGATGCCCGACCCCATCGGCTACATCTGCATGCTCAACGACCCCGACGGCAACCTCGTCGAGTTCTCCTACGACCAGGGCGTGTACGAGACGGCCCGTGAGGTCTGGGGCTGAGTGACATGTGCGTCGACCGGGTCGAGATGGGAGGTGGGCGCAGCGGGACGGGCCGGGAGGTCACTCGTCTCGGGCGACCAGGCTCCTGAGAGTCAGAACGAGGCCTGCGGCCGGCGCGGCGGCCATCACCCAGAGTGCGACTTCGTAGCTCCCGGCCAGCGAATGGATGAGCGCGAACAGCGCCGGACCGATTGCGCTGCCGATCACCAGGGTGCTCATCTGCAGCCCGGCAATCGCGCCGAGATGGCGCCGGCCGAACAGTCGGGGCAGTGCAGCGGACGTGAGCGCGGCGAAGCAACCCTGCGAGACCCCCCAGCCACCGATCGCGATCACGGCGAAGAACGGGACGTCGATGTGTGCCACCGAGAGGTACATCACCACCTGCGCCACGCTGATCGCCGCGGCGAGCACGAGAGGCGACACCGTGTCGACGAGCCACCCGCCGAGCAGCGTCACCGGCACGCTCACCAGGGCGATCGGCACGAAGATGCGCACCACCTCGTCGTCGGAGAGCCCGAGTTCGGCGCCGAAGTCCACGATGTGGAAGGTGAGCGCCGTTCCGGTGGCGCTGAGCGCGGCGACCGGCAGTGTGATCGCCCAGAACCGGACGTCATGGGCCGCCTCGTCGCGCGTCAGGTCGTCGTCGGCGCCGATGGAGACGTGAGACGCGATGCCATCCGACGGCAGTTCCGCGATTCCGCCGTCGATCACGAGGCCTGACGTTTCCGGACTGTCGCGGTAGAGGACGACGATCAGGGTGCCCATCACCAGTACCAGCCCGACCGCCAGCAGTCTCCACGCCGACCGGAAGCCGCCGAGGTCGGTGAGGGCCAGGAGCATTGCGGGGCTACCGGCGAAGGCGAAACTGACGAACGAATTCGAGACGGAACTCACGAATCCCCGTCGACGATCGAACCACTGCGAGATCATCGTGCGCGACGTGAGCGTGAGGAGGCCCTGCCCGGAGAAACGCAGGAAGCCGAAGCCGACGCTCATCACGACCATCCCGACGGCGATGTTCATCGGGCCGACCAGACTGAACCCGACCAGAGTGCCGGCCAACCCGAGCGTGGCGAACAGCGCCACGATGCGAGGGCCGTACCGGTCGATGGCCTGGCCGCCTCGCGGGAGCATGAGCCCACTCGACCCTGTGCCGACGAGGTAGGCGATCGACAACTGCAGCCGGGTCAGACCGGTGCTGTCGGTGAGATGGTCGGTGAAGACGCTGACCCCGGCCGTCTGCCCCGGGACGGAGGCGATCATGCCGACCGTCCCGACGACGATCACGACCCATCCGTAGTAGAAGCCGACACGTGTCGGATCGAACGGCCACCGGTCGCGGGAGCGTTCCCGAACGGGTGACAGACGCCGTGCGCGTTCCTGGATCACCATGCCGGGCCGGCGCATCTGGTCACCCAGCGAGCCTACGAGCGCGAATCCTCAGGTGGACCAGGACAACGGGACATCGCGTCCAGCGGTGACCTTGTCCTCTGCTGAGGTCCGGACCCGCTTCGTACGGTCGTGGTGGGGACGACGGCCGACTGGCGCCGCGGATCGCCAGGGCCGATCGGCCCCATGACGCGGAGGAGAGGCCCCATGAGTGCCGAGACCGAGATCGCCCCATGGATCGACGACTATGACCACGCCGTCGCCACCTTCCGGTGGAATCACGCGTGGTCCGACCTCGGCGGACCAGCTGATGAGTACGGCGTCAACATCGCCGATCGCGCCCTCGACCGCCACGTCCGGGAAGGGCGTGGCGACCACATCGCGATCCGGTTCTTCGCCCGCGACGACGCCGACCTGAACGATCCGAACGAGATCACGTTCCAGCAGCTCGCCGAACAGAGCGGCCGGTTCGCTGATGCACTCCGCCGGCACGGGCTCGGACCGGGAACGGGAGTGGCCACGTTGGCCGGTCGGGTTCCTGAACTGTACGTCGCCGCACTCGGCACGCTGAAGGCACGCTCCGTGTACTCCCCTCTCTTTTCCGCATTCGGGCCGGAGCCGATCGCCCAACGCATCGCCCTCGGGCACATCAAGGCACTCGTCACGACGCGACTCCTCTACCGTCGCAAGATCGCTCCCATCCTCGAGCAACTGCCATCACTCGAGTTGATCGTCGTCGTCACCGAGGGCGACGACCTGCCCGCATCTCCACCGGAGGGGCCGACCGTCATCTCGTTCGCGGAGTTCCTGCGCGCCTCGACAGGTGAGTGGCGCCGAGCACCGACCAACCCGGAGGATCCCGCGCTCGTGCACTTCACGAGCGGGACCACCGGCGCCCCCAAAGGCGCTGTCCACGTCCACGGAGCGGTGTTGGCCCACCAGGCCACCGGCCGGATGGTTCTCGACCTGCACCCGGGCGACGTCTACTGGTGCACGGCCGACCCCGGCTGGGTGACGGGCACCTCGTACGGCATCATCTCGCCACTGGTCAACGGTGTCACCAGCATCATCGACGAGGCCGAGTTCGACGCCGACCGCTGGTACCGCATCCTGCAGACACAGAACGTCAACGTCCTCTACACCGCGCCCACAGCGATCCGCATGCTCGAGCGCCTCGACGACGGAACCGGACGCTCCTTCCCTGCCCTGCGACTCGTCGCGAGCGTCGGAGAGCCGCTCGACGCCGAGGGCGTGCGGTGGTGTGAACGGGCCTTCCAGGTCCCGGTGCTCGACACGTGGTGGCAGACGGAGACCGGCGCGATCATGATCGCCAACCTCCGCGCCGCCGAGGTGCGGGCCGGGTCGATGGGGCGGCCGGTGCCGGGAGTACAGATCGGTCTCCTGGCGCGGGACCCCGAGGGCGAGCTCCGCCTGGACGCCGAGTGCAAGCCGGTCGTGATCACGGACCCCGACCAGCAGGGCGAACTGGCGATCCGCGCCGGATGGCCGTCGATGTTCCGGACCTACCTCGACCAGGACGAGCGCTACCGGAAGTGTTTCGTCGACGGCTGGTACCGATCGGGCGACCTCGCCCGGCGTGACGCCGACGGTTACTACTGGTTCATCGGCCGCGGTGACGACGTCATCAAGACGGCAGGACACCTGATCGGGCCATTCGAGGTGGAGAACGTGCTCGACGAGCACCCAGCCGTCGTCGAGACCGGGGTGATCGGCAAACCCGACGAGGTCGCCGGCAACATCATCAAGGCCTTCGTCGTCCTCAAGCCGGGACACGTCGCCGACGACGAACTCGAACGGGACCTGTTGGCCCACGCCCGGCGCCGCCTCGGCGCCGCAGTGGCACCGCGCGAGCTGGAGTTCGTCGACTCGCTCCCCCACACCCGGAGCGGGAAGATCATGCGGCGCGTCCTGAAGGCCCGGGAATTGGGCCTCGACGAGGGCGACACGTCGACGCTCGAAGGAGGAGGCAGGTGAACATGACCGACCCACTCGGCGGCCTCCCGGCCGAGCAGTGCCGGAACTTCCTCGCCGACATGATCCGGATCCGCGTGTTCGAGGAGCGTTGCGCCGAGCTGTACGGCGAGCAGAAGATCCGGGGCTTCCTCCACCTCTACATCGGTGAGGAAGCCGTCGCCGCCGGGGTGATGGGCTCACTGGAGCCGAGGGACAACGTCCTGGCGACGTACCGCGAACACGGTCATGCCCTACTGCGAGGGGTCTCGGCCGAATCGATCATGGCCGAGATGTTCGGCAAGGTCACGGGCTGCTCCGGTGGCCGGGGCGGCTCGATGCACCTCTTCGACGCCGAGGCCCGCTTCTACGGTGGGAACGCCATCGTCGGAGGGCACCTTCCGGTCGCCGTGGGCCTTGCCCTCGCCGACTCGGCCCTCGGCCGCCGCGGCGCCGTGACGGTGTGCTTCTTCGGTGAAGGGGCGATGGCGGAAGGCGAGTTCCACGAGGCGCTGAACCTGGCGGCGCTGTGGCGCGCTCCCGTCCTGTTCGCCTGCGAGAACAACGGCTACGCGATGGGAACGTCACTGGAGACGAGCGAGTCACAGGTCGACCTCGTCGTGAAGGCCAGCAGCTACGCGATGCCGGCGTGGCACGCCGACGGCATGGACGCAATCGACGTCGCCCGCTCGACCCGCCGGGCTCTCGAACACATCCGGGTGCACGGAGGCCCGGTCTTCGTCGAGTACCGCACCTATCGCTTCCGGGCCCACTCGATGTTCGACCCCGACCTCTACCGATCGCGCCACGAGGTCGAGGAATGGAGGCACCGCGATCCGATCCGCGTGCTCGGCGACCGACTGCTCGCCGAACACGCCCTGACCGGTGACGATGTCGACGCCATGTGGGCGGCAGCCGGCGAGGAGACCGAGGCAGCCGTCCAGGCCGCCGAGGCAGCCCCCTTCGAGGACGTGGCATCACTCGAACGCCACGTCCTCCGCGAGCCGGAAGAGGCACGATGAACGCACCGGTCGAATCCACCTATCGCGACGCGCTGCACACAGCCCTCGACGAGGCGCTGGGAGCCGACACGCGGGTCTTCATCATGGGCGAGGACGTCGCCGACTACGGCGGCACCTACGCCGTCACGAAGGGCCTGCACGAGAAGTACGGGGCTGCCCGTGTCCGCAACACTCCCCTGTCCGAGGCAGGATTCGTGGGCGCCGGCATCGGTGCAGCTCTCGGCGGGATGCGGCCCATCGTCGAGATCATGACCGTCAACTTCAGCCTGTTGGCGCTGGATCAGATCGTCAACACAGCGGCCACCTTCCTGCACATGTCGGGAGGACAACTGAACGTTCCGATCGTCATCCGCATGACCACCGGAGCCGGACGCCAGCTCGCCGCCCAGCACTCGCACAGCCTGGAGGGTTGGTACGCCCACGTGCCCGGCCTCAAGGTCGTCGCACCGGCCACCGTTCAGGACGCCCGCTGGATGCTCCCGACGGCCCTCGCCGACCCGAACCCCGTGGTGATGTTCGAACACAGCGGCCTGTACAACGAGAAGGGCAGCTACGACCCCGACACCGGACCCGTCGACATCGAGACGGCCGCAGTGCTCCGGCCCGGCACCGACGTGACCGTGATCGCGTCGGCCGGCATGGTTCCGAAAGCGATGGGCGCGGCGGAGATTCTCCGAGAAGAGGGCCACTCGGCCGAGATCATCGACCTCCGCAGCCTCCGCCCGCTCGACATGGCGACGCTGGCCGAGTCGGTCGATCGGACGCACCGCGCGCTCGTGCTCGACGAGGGGTGGCGCACGGGCGGCCTCAACGCCGAGGTCGCCGCGGCGGTCACCGAGGCCTCGTTCTGGAACCTCGACGCGCCGGTGGCCCGCCTGGCGGCCGTCGAGGTCCCGGTTCCCTACGCCCGCCATCTCGAACAGGCGGCGATCCCACAGACCGACGACGTGGTCACCGCCGTCCGCGAGCTGATCCGGGGGTGACGTGTGGGCACCGACACCCATGACGGCTCCTTCGACTTCGCGCTCCCGTCCCTCGGCGCCGACATGGACGTGGGGAAGGTCATCGAGTGGCGCGTGGAGATCGGCGACACGGTGGAACGAGGCGACATCCTCGCCGTGGTGCACACCGAGAAGTCGGACATCGACGTGGAGATCTGGCACGGCGGCGTGATCGAGGAGTTCCTCGTCGAACTGGGCGAGGAGATCGAGGTGGGAACACCGATCGCCCGTCTGGGCGGGGACACCTCTGCAGCTACCGGACCTGTCCCTGGCCCCGCGCCCGAGGTCGAGCGCCCGTCACGCGGGCCGACCGATGAGGACGGCGACGTCGGTGCGTATCCGAGCCCGGACGAAGATCTCGATCCCACGCCGCCCTCCGGCCGAGAGCGGGCACCGGTGCGCGCCTCTCCGTACGCGCGACGGCTGGCCCGGGAGCAGGGTCTCGACCTGGATGCCGTCCGGGGTTCAGGGCCAGGGGGTGCGATCCTCGCCGGCGACGTCACCGGCGCCGTCTCCGAGCGGGCCGATCCGCCGGTGTCCGATCGACCGAAGGCGGCCGCCGAACCCGACTCGATGCGCCAGCTCATCGCGGCGCGGATGGAGAAGGCGAATCGGGAGATCCCCCACTACCACCTCTCTCTCGACGTCGACGTCACGGACCTCTTCGCCGAGTTGGCCGAGTGGAACGATCGCCTGCCGATCGCTGAGCGCATCCTCCCAGCGGCGCTGTACGTGAACGCGGTCGGGCGAGCGCGCGCCCGACACCGGGCACTGAACGGATTCTGGGTCGATGGGGCCTTCCAGCCCGGCGAGCACGTGAACGTGGCGATGGCGATCAGCCTGCGGCGCGGAGGGCTCCTGACCCCGCACGTCGAAGACGCCGACCAACTGACCGTGCAAGAGACGATGGCCCGGCTGGCCGAACTCGTACGAGCGGCGCGCACGGGCAACCTCAAGGCCCGCTGGATGACCGGATCCACGATCACGATCACGAACCTCGGTGACCTCGGCGCCGATCTGGTCCACGGTGTGATCTCGCCGCCCCAGGTCGCGCTGGTGGGAGTCGGCCGTCCGCGTGAGCGGGCCTGGGTCGTCGACGGATCCGTCCGACCGCGGACGATCGTGACCCTCACTCTCGCCGCCGATCACCGGGCGACGGACGGTCTCGCCGGAAGCCGGTTCCTGACCTCCGTTGCCGACAACCTCACCACACTCCCGGAGGAGACATGAACCGCGACACCGTGCTGGAAGCGATCGCCCGGATCGCGCCCGACGTGGAACCCGAACTCGACGACCTCGACCCGACCGTCGACCTGTGGAACGAACTCCAGCTCGACTCCATGGACCGGCTGTCCGTGCTGGGGCACCTGGCGCAAGCCACCGGAATCGAGATCCCCGACCGTGACGCCGCCCGCCTCACCTCCGTCGACGCCATCGTCGACTACGTGGAGGCAGCCGCCGCCGGCTGACGCCGCCCCGGGAAGCGATCGACCGACTGCCTCAGATCACCGTCGCGAAGTCGTGTGTGCACGGAAGGATCCGGTTGGTGCCGAGTCGTGACGACTCGGCTGGGCGGCCCGTCTGCGTGGGGCCTGGAACGGACGGTGGTCGAGCGATCAGCGAGGGCCGTCGACTGCGTCGCGAACACGGTTGTACACGCGGTCATCCAACTCGACTCCGCGCCGGCCGGGCGTTTCGGCGGCGGTGCGCTCCAGCCGGGCGAAGCGGACTTCGACGTCGCGGTCGGCGAGTTCGTCGAGGAGACTGTCGAGCCCTCGGCTGCGGTGGTGTCGACATTCGTCATCGACTCGGCATCGATGACGACCATCGACGGGTGTCGGGTGTCGACGGCGTCGAACACCGTCTGCCGGAGCACGCTGACGTTGGCGAAGAACAGCTCCGCCTCAGCGGCACCGTGGCTCACTGCAGCGACATGGCGATGCGGATGCGTTCCTCGGCGTCGATGTAGTGGTCGTGGCTGTCGTCGCCGACCTTGATGTGAACCCAGTGGACGCGGCCGTTGAACTCGTGCTTGCCGGTCCGCGAGAAGTCGTCACAGATGGGGGCGCCACCCTTTTCGGCGACACTGGCGGTGGAGTCGGCGGAGAAGATCGTGGCGTGGGTGCCGTCGACGCGGCCCTCGGCGACCTGGCTCCCATCGACGTAGAGCGATGCGGTGCCGCCCTTGCCGAGGCCACCGCCGTCGTACACGAAGTCCATCTGGACCTGAATCAATCCCGTGGGCAACGGGTCGGGCGATTCGAGCGAGTAGAGGTGGAGGCCGAGCAGGTTGTAGACGTACGTGAGCTTGCCGTCCTTGGCGTACAGGGCCCACCCTCCGAAGTTGCCGCCTTGGGCGATGATCACGCCCTCGGCGCCGGCCTCGGGCACGGTGAGCTCGGCGGTCACCGAATGGGAGCGGTTCTTCGTGTCGATCAGAGCATGCTCGCTGAGGCGCACCATTCCCGGAAAGACGGTCTGGCTGCTGCCCTTGACCAGCTCCGGACGCCCGGCGATGTCGGCGTTGAACCGTTCACCGCTGCGGTCGTCGATCGGGAGCACGTTGAACTTGACCGCCTCGATCAGCCACAGCCGCTGGAGCTCGTGGAGCTTGTCGGGCATCTCGGCCGACAGGTCGTTGGACTGGGTCCAGTCGACGTTCGTGTCGTAGAGCTCCCACACGTCGTCGTCGAGTGCGGGCATCGTGCCGCCGACGAGCTCCCACGGGGTCTTGTGCTTGGTCACCGCCGTCCAGCCCTTGTGGTAGATGCCGCGGTTGCCGAACATCTCGAAGTACTGGGTCTCGTGCCGTTCCGGGGCCGCCTCGTCGTCGAAGCTGTACAGCAGGCTGGTGCCCTCGATCGGCTTCTGCTGGACCCCGTTCACGAACGTCGGCTCCGGCAGACCGGCTGCCTCGAGAACGGTCGGGGCGATGTCGATCACGTGGCAGAACTGCGAACGCACCTCGCCACCGGCCTCGATGCCCTTCGGCCAGTGGATGATCGTGCCATTGCGGGTGCCGCCGAAGTGCGAGGCCACCTGCTTGGTCCACTGGTACGGCGTGTCCATGGCATGCGCCCAGCCGACGGAGTAGTGGCCGTACGAGTCATAGCTACCCCACTCGTCGAGCTTGGATTGGAGGAACTCGGGCGACTCCAGCTCGGCCATCCCGTTGAAGTTGATCATCTCGTTGTAGGTGCCGTTCATCGTGC
>CBFCWZ010000070.1:0-13149 GCA_965601935.1 uncultured Ilumatobacteraceae bacterium | reverse complement strand
GGCCCGCCCGGGTGGGTTCATCGACCGCCAGAACCGGTCGTTCGGCTCCGACCTGGCCGTCGCCGCGGATGGCGTCGTGGCCTTCACCGAGGGCCTCCGCCTGGCCGGCGTCGGCTCGACTCTGAAGCATTTCCCCGGTCTCGGCAGCGCCACCCTCAACACCGACGACTCCGTCTCGGTGGTCGAGACAGCGCCCGGCGACCTCTGGTCGATCGACTTCATCCCGTTCGCCGCCGGCATCAACGTGGGCGCCGACGTCGTGATGATGTCGAGTGCGGCGTACCCGGCGGTCGATGATCGCCCCGCCGTGTTCTCCGAGGTCTGGGTCAACGACGTCCTCCGCGGCGAACTCGGCTTCGGCGGGGTCGTCGTCTCGGACGCCCTCGACACCCCCGCTCTCGCTGCGGCCGGTGGGGTGGGTGCCCGCGCCGTCGAGGCGGCGAAGGCGGGCGTCGACCTGTTCATCGCCTCGAGCCCCGGAGCCTGTGAAGGGATCCACTCCGCCCTCACCGATGCGATCCGCTCGGGTGAGCTCGACGAGGACGCCTCGAACGCGTCGGTCAGGCGGATCGACGCCCTCCGGCGGTCACTCGGGTGACCGGGGTCAGATCGCCAGACGTTGCAGCAGTTCGCCCGCGGCGGTGGGGGAGTCGGCGACGTGGAGGGTCTGCAGGCCGGCCGCTCGGGCGCCGGCAATGTTCCAGGGGAAGTCGTCGAGGAAGAGGGCCCGTTCGGGGGCGATGCGGCCCAGCTGTTCGAGCGTGTACTCGTAGATGGCCGCGTCGGGTTTGCGCATCCCGACCTCGCACGACTCGACGATGACGTCGACCAGTTCGTCGGCTCCGCACACGAGCCGCCAGTCGTGGGCTTCGTGGAACACGTTGGTGAGGATCGCCGTCTTGTAGCCGGCGGCGCGCACCTTGCGCGCCGCGGCGATCATCTCGGTGCCCGGCGACAGCGTGGTCATCATGTCGCCGCCGGCGGGCGGGGCAGGGAAGTTCTCGAAGCCGGCCTGACGGCCGAGCTCCACGATCTCGGTGAAGGCCAGCTCGGCGCTGATCTCGCCCCGCTCGATCCGGTGCCACGGGTGGTCACCGTCCTCGTGGAGCGGGCCCAGCATGATCGGCAGCAGCTGCTCGATCGGGGCGCCGACCGACCCCATCACCGACATCATCGCCTCGCCGACGCTGCTGCTGAGGACCCCGCCGAAGTCGAAGATGACGGCGTCGATGTCGGTGTTCATCGTGGAAGCAACGTATCGCCGTCGGCGGCCGGGTGCCCCGCCGGAAAAGCTGAAGCGCAAACCTGAAGCGGTGTCTGACACCATGGCGGGATGGGGAAGCAGTGGGATCAGGCAGGGGACGCCCGGCGGCGGTTCGCCGACATGCTCGACGGGCTCAGCTCGGAGCAGGCGGAGGCGGGCACGTGGTGTGAGGGGTGGACGGTGCGCAATACCGCGGCGCACGTCGCGTTCCTCTCCGAGACGTCGATGCTGAAGATGACGACGGCGATCGCGAAGGCGAGGATGGACTGGAACACGGCGTCCAACCGGCTGGCGGTGGCCGACACGCGGGGCCTTCCCGAACTGGTCGACGTGATCCGGGCCAATGCGACCCGACCATTGCCGATCCCCGGCTCACCGCAGATCGGGACGGTCGCGGATGTGTCGGTCCACTCGCAGGACATCTGCCGCCCACTCGGCGTGGAGCACGAGTTGACCGAGAGCGAGGTGCGGGCGGTGTTCACGATGCTCCTCGAGGAGCGCAACGGCAGCTTCATCACCCCCCGCGAGAAGCTCGATGGCTTGAGGTTCGTGGCGACCGACCTGGACTTCGCGGCCGGCGACGGCCCCACCGTGGAGGGTCCGGCGGTGTCGCTGGCGCTGGCGATGGCGGGGCGACCGACTCTCGACGAGGTCTCCGGCGACGGGGTCGACACGTTGCGTTCGCGGCTCGGTCCACGCCACTGACAACGCGGAACGCCGGGCCGTTGCCGACCCGGCGTCCCCTGCGTGAACATCGTCAGCGGCTGGCCGGTGACCGAGGGAGGGGGAGAGGTCAGCCGGCCGGCCGCTGCAGGACCGAGGCAATCAGGTGTCGGAGCGAGCGTCGACCCGGAACGAGCGGGTTTCGAGGCTGATTCGCACCTGTTCCCTTCCCGTTCACCCAGTTCGTCCGGCGTTCACCGCCGACACGACCCCGAGCGCTCTGAACAGGTGAAACGGGTCCTGAACGCCGTCGTGCCGACCTTCCCCGACGATCTTCCCGCGAGATCCCGGACGGGGAAGGTTCGGGGAAGGTCCGACCGTCAGAGTGTTCGACATGAGCCAGAGCAACGTCCCCACCGCCCCCACCCTCTTCCTCCTCACCAGTTCGGTGGCCGGCCAGTTCGGGCTCCCCCGGACCGACATCGTGGCTGTTGCCGGCCGGGCCCGCCTCGGCGTCCGCTGCATCGATGTCGACGCGCACCCTGAGTTCGCCGAGATGTTCGACGTGGTCGGCTACCCCGCCCTCGTCGTCACCATCGACGGTGAGGTCGTCGCCCGGACCGAAGGCGCCATCAGCGGCTTCGAACTCCGCGAGTGGCTCTTCGACAACGTCACCAACACCCAGGTCCTCACGGCCGCCTGAACCCGGCCCGATGCAGGTGGGGCCTCCGGCTCACGGCCCCACCCCCATGCTCTGTCGTCCCGTTGTCCTGATGCTCCGGACATGATCCACTGCCCTCATGGCCGACGACCCGCTCGAGTTGCCCACCGGCCTGGTCCTCGACCGGGTCACCAGGGACTTCACCCCCGATTCCGTCCCGAAGGGCCTGCTCAGGGCCCATCGCGTCGCCGACGGTGTGTGGGGGAGGCTGCTCGTTCGGGAGGGCTCGCTCACCTTCGTGTTCGAGGACGACCCCGCCGGCGCACGGGTCGTCTCGGAGGGTGGCACCCAGGTGATCCCGCCCGGCCGCTTCCACCACCTCGAGTTGACCGGCCCCGCACGATTCGCCGTCGAGTTCCACGTCCCCGAGAGCTGATCCTCACCGACGGCGAGTCCGGCCCGGAATGTGTGAGTGAGTGCTCACTCAGTTACCCTGCGCGGGCAATGGCTGCGACTGCGACATCGAAGCGGGCGACGGCGCTCCCTCCCGAGGAGCGGCGGGCGGCGATCCTCGACGCGGTCGTCCCGCTCGTGATGGAGCACGGTGCCCGCGTCACCACCAAGCAGATCGCCGAAGCCGCCTGCATCGCGGAGGGCACGATCTTCCGCGTGTTCGCCGACAAGGACGAGCTGTTCCAGGCCGTCGGCGAGCGGATGCACGACCAGACACCGCGCGAACAGGCGATCGCCGAGATCGACCGTGACCTGCCCCTCCACGACCAACTCGTCGAGGCGGTGGCGATCACGCAGCGGCGCATGGTCGAGATCTTCACCGTCCTCTCCCGCCTCGGTCCGGCTGCGCACCCGCGCGAGCCCCAGCCGTTGATGGACAGCCCCGAGTTGGCCAGGATCTTCGCCGCCAGCGCCGACGCCGTCACCGTCGACCCGGCCGAAGCCAGCCGCGTGCTCCGCGCCCTCACCCTGTCGATGACCCACCCGATGATCGCCGAGGAACAGGCCACTCCGGAGAAGATCGTCCAGCTCGCGCTGCACGGCATCGGGAACCGAGCCGGGGGCGACGCATGAGCCTCAAGCGTCTCCTGTTCTCGCACCTCGGGCCGTACAAGAAGCTCCTGGGAATGGTCGTCGTGCTGCAGGCGGTGCAGACATTCGCCACGCTCACACTGCCCACGCTGAACGCCAACATCATCGACAACGGCGTGCTGAAGGGCGACAACGGCTACATCTACCGCACCGGTCTCGTGATGCTCGGGTTCTCGGCGATCCAGATCGTGTTCGCCATCGGTGCCGTCTGGTACGGCGCGCAGGCGGCCATGGGCTTCGGCCGCGACATCCGCCGCGACCTCTTCCACACGGTCACCGACTACTCCGCCCGCGAGGTCGGCCACTTCGGGGCGCCGTCGCTGATCACCCGCATCACCAACGACGTGCAACAGGTCCAGCAACTCGTGGTGCTGACCACCACGATGATGATCGCCGTCCCGCTCACCATGGTGATCGGAACCTTCATGGCCGTGCGCGAAGACGTCGGGCTGTCGGTGATCCTCGTGTTCGCCGTCCCGGCCGCAGTGGCGATCCTCGGCCAGGTCGTCCTCCGGATGGTCCCTGCGTTCCAGGCGATGCAGCTCAAGGTCGACAACGTGAACCGTGTGCTGCGCGAACAGATCGCGGGCATGCGGGTGGTGCGGGCCTTCGTGCGCGAGCCGCAGGAACGGGAGCGCTTCGCCGACGCCAACGAGGAGCTCACGGCCACCTCGCTGCGCACCGGCCGCCTGATGGCGGTGATGTTCCCCACGATCATGGTCATCGTCAACTTCGCCAACGTTGCGGTGTTGTGGATCGGCGCCAACCGGATCGACAGCGGTCAGATGGAGCTCGGCTCGATGATCGCCTACCTCACCTACATGATCCAGATCCTGATGGCGGTGGTGATGGCGACCTTCCTCGTCTCGATGATCCCGCGTGCCGGGGTGGCCGCCGACCGTATCCAAGAGGTGCTCGACACCGAGTCGACCGTGAGGGCGCCGGAGAACCCTGTGACCGAGGTGTTCGAACGCGGGACGCTCGAGTTCCGCGACGTCGGGTTCCTCTACCCCGGCGCCGAGCACGCCGTGCTCGACGGCATCGACTTCCGCGTCGAACCCGGCCGGACCACCGCCATCATCGGCTCCACCGGTGCCGGCAAGACCACCCTCGTGAACCTCGTGCCGCGTCTGTTCGATGCCACCTGTGGCTCCGTGCTCATCGACGGGGTCGACGTGAGGGAACTCGACCCCGACCTGCTCTGGAGCAAGATCGGCTACGTCCCGCAGAAGCCCTACCTGTTCGCCGGCACGGTCGCCAGCAACCTCCGATTCGGTCGGCCCGACGCGTCGGATGCCCAGCTCTGGAAGGCCCTCGAGATCGCCCAGGCCGCCGACTTCGTGAGGGCGATGCCGAACGGTCTCGACAGCCCCATCAACCAGGGCGGCACCAATGTGTCGGGCGGCCAGCGTCAGCGGCTCTCGATCGCTCGGGCCCTGGTCGTCGACCCCGAGATCTACGTGTTCGACGACTCGTTCTCCGCCCTCGACCTCTCCACCGACGCCCGCCTCCGTGCCGCGCTCGCCCCCCACACGTCGAACTCAGCGGTTCTCGTGGTCGCCCAACGGGTGTCCACGATCACCGACGCCGACGAGATCCTCGTGCTCGAGGACGGCGAGGTCATCGGCCGCGGTCCGCACGAGCAGCTCGTCGAGACCTGTCCCACCTATCTCGAGATCGTCGAGAGCCAGCTCGGGGAGGGGGCCGCGGTATGAGCAACGAGAACACCAACGGCTCGGGCGCCCCGGGCAGCAACGGGAACGGCACCAGAGGGATCCCCGCCGACGGGAACGGCACCGGCAAGAACGGGACCGACGAGGACCGCAAGCTCGTCGCGACCGCAGGCGTCGAGGCCCGTCGGGCCAGCTTCGGACCGGGTGGCGGTGCCGGCATGCCCGTCGAGCGGAGCGACAACTTCGGCAACACCCTGAAGCGGCTGGCCGAGATCCTCGGCAAGGAGTTGCACCGGCTGATCCTGGTGTTCGTCCTCACCGTGGCCAGCGTGACGCTGCTCGTGATGGGGCCCCGCCTGCTCGGTGAGGCCACCGACATCATCACCCGTGGTGTGTTCACCGGGAACATGGACTTCGACGGACTTCATCGCCAGCTGTGGATCATCGTCGGCGTGTACCTCGGGTCATGGGCGTTCGGCTACAGCCAGGCCTACATCCTCGCCGGGGTCGTCCAGCGTTCGATGTACGGGTTGCGCGAACAGGTGGAGGAGAAGCTGAACCGTCTTCCGCTCAGCTACGTCGACGCCCAACCCAGGGGTGACCTGCTCAGCCGGGTCACCAACGACATCGACAACCTCGCCCAGAGCCTCCAGCAGACGGTGAGCCAGATCCTCACCAACCTGCTGACGCTCATCGGGGTGACGGCGATGATGTTCTGGATCTCCCCGCTCCTCGCCGTGGTCGCCCTCGTCACGGTGCCGCTCACCGTGTGGTTCATGAAGACGATCGCGGGCAGGGCACGACCCCGCTTCATCGATCAGTGGCGCCACACCGGCGACCTCAACGCCCAGGCCGAGGAAGTGTTCACGGGCCACGCAGTGGTGAAGAGCTTCGGACGTCAGCGTGAGGTGGAGGAGCGTTTCCGGTCCGACAACGACCAGCTCTACGAGGCGAGCTTCCGTGCCCAGTTCATGTCGAGCCTGATCCAGCCGATCACGATCTTCATGGGCAACATCCAGTACGTCCTCATCGCCGTGGTCGGAGGTGTCAGCATCTCGAACGGGAGCATCTCGATCGGCGACATGCAGGCGATGATCCAGTACGCCCGCCAGTTCTCCCAGCCGCTCACCCACATGGCCTCGATGGCCGCCACCTTCCAGTCGGGGATCGCCTCGATGGAACGGGTGCTCGAACTGCTCGACGCCGACGAGATGTCGCCCGAACAGGAGCCCACTGTCGACGGCCTGCCGGTACGCGGTCGCATCGTGTTCGACGATGTCCACTTCTCGTACGACCCGGCCAAGCCGCTCATCGAGGGCCTGTCGGTCACCGCCGAGCCGGGCCAGACGATCGCCATCGTCGGACCCACCGGTGCCGGGAAGACCACGCTCGTCAACCTCATCATGCGGTTCTACGAACTCGACTCGGGCACGATCAGCCTCGACGGTCGCGACATCTCGTCGTTCCCCCGCGACGAACTGCGTTCGAACGTCGGGATGGTCCTGCAGGACACGTGGCTGTTCGGCGGCACCATCTGGGACAACCTCGTGTACGGCAACCCCGATGCCACCGACGAGCAGATCCTCGAGGCGGCGCGGGCCACGTTCGTCGACCGGTTCGTGCACTCGCTGCCCGACGGCTACCTGACGGTGATCAACGACGACGCCGACAACCTGTCAGCCGGCGAGAAGCAGCTCATCACGATCGCCCGCGCCTTCCTCGCCGACCCGTCCATCCTGATCCTCGACGAGGCCACCTCGTCGGTCGACACCCGCACCGAGGTGCTCATCCAGGAGGCGATGAACGCCCTCCGTCAGCGGCGCACCAGCTTCGTGATCGCCCACCGCCTGTCGACCATCCGCGGCGCCGATGTGATCCTGGTGATGGAGGACGGCCGCATCGTGGAACAAGGCGACCACGACTCGCTCCTCGACCACGACGGCGCCTACCGCCGCCTCCACGACGCTCAGTTCGCCGGCCTCGCCACCTGAGCCTCGCTTGGGCGGCCACCTCGTGTGGATCTTGCGTCATCACGGCGCAAGATGTTCACGAGTTCGGCTATGCGTCGGGGATCCAGCTGCCGTGGAAGCCCGCCGGGATGCGGCGGGGGACGTGGATCTCGGCGATCGGGCCGGCGGTGAAGTCGGTGGCGTCGATGATGGCGAGATACGACGTGTCGGTCTGGGTCTGGTAGGCGTAGCACATGACGTAGCCGTCGTCTTCGTTGCTGGCATCGGCGCTCGGCACGAACACCGGCTCGCCACACTCGTGGCCGTCGGGGAAGGCGAACACTTCCTTCGCCCCGGACTGCATGTCCCACTTGAAGATCTGGCCGGTCATGCCGTCGGAATCCTGTCCGACACCACCGAGGCCGATCGTGTAGCCGACCTTGCTCTTGTAGCCCTGGACCGAATCGGCCACCCGTGGGAACTCGCAGCCGGCTTCGTCGACGCGGGTCTCGCTGACATGGCCGGTCGCCATGTTGAAACGCCACTCGGTGAGCTGGGGGACCATCGCCGGTGCATCGGCCCCGTCGTCGAACTCGATCTGATTCGAGTCGTCCCAGACCTTCTCGCTGCGACAGCCGTACATGACGACCTCGTCGCCGTCGTCGTGGGCGTTGAGGGTGTGGAACACGTAGCAGGGGTCGATGTCGAACCACTTCATGTCGGCGTCCGTGCCGTGGCGGGGCATCACGCCCATACGTGCCGGGTAGTCGTCGCTCCAGTGCATCGGCATGCCGCCCTTCATCGCCTCTTCGAGGTCGAAGACGATGGGGAGGTCCATGAAGATCACGTGGTTCCGCGAGGCCGCGAAGTCGTGCATCATCGTCGGCCCGCCGACGGTGATCTCGCTCTGCTGCACCATCTTCCCGTCGGGGCTCACCCGGTAGTAGGTGAGGTAGGGCGGGAACTGGCGGTAGCTGAAGGCCAGCATCTCGCCGGTGTCGGGACAGAACTTCGGGTGGGCGGTGAACGGCCCGTCGAGCTTGCCGTCGAAGGTCCAGGCGCCGACCGTGTCGAGTTCCTTGGTGACCTCGTACGGGAACGCGCCCTCTTCGAGGGCGAGGAGCTTGCCGCCGTGGCCGATGATGTGGGTGTTCGCCGCCGACACGGAGTGGTCCATCGTGAGCGTCTCGGCGTTCAGCGCCAGGGTCGTGCGGTCGGCCCCAGGATTGTCGAACATCGGGGTGCGGACCCAGCGGTTGCGGTACCAGTTGGCCTTGCCGTCGGCGATCTCGATGCCGTGCAGCATTCCGTCGCCGAGGAACCAGTGCTCGGTCCACCCGGTGCGCGGGTTGGGTGTGTTGCGGATGTAGCGGCCGGTGAGATCGGAGGGGATCGACCCCTTCACCTCGAGTTCGGTGAGGGTCACCTCGTCGGGGACCGGGGCGCGGCTCCCCTTCACGTGCCAGGGGGCGTCGTCGCCCTGCCCCCGCGGATCCAGCTCGACCTCGATCGCCGTCATGTCATCCCCTCATCTGAGTCGTCTCGGACTTTCCTAACGACCTGTAGTCAATCAGAAGCCAGGCCCGCGCGCCGATTCGAACTGACCCGGGAGTGAACTGGGGCGGCTCAGTTCCGGGATGCGGAACCAGGGCGCCCCAGATTCACTGTGGGCAGGAGCCGGGTCGGGTGCTGGCCCTGAGGGTCGGTCGATCAGGCGGTGGGTGCTCGAACAGGCCTGATGGCTTCTTCTTGTAGCTGAGATCGTCGCTGGAGGGTACGAAACGACGGTACCTCCCACACAGAAGCTCGGGCGGGGAAGGTTCCGGGAAGGTTCTCCCGTCAGAGTGGGGCCATGACATCGGAGATCGCACCAATCGAAGGCCTCGACGGGCTCTTCGCAGCCGACCCCGGCTCGACCGACACCCTGGTCGACGTCTGTGAACTGCGGGCCGAGGTGCAGGCCAAGTACAGAGCCGTCGCCGAGCATCCCGACGACGAGTTCCACTTCCACACCGGCCGCACCGCCGCCGAGCGTTGCCGCTACGACCTCGACGCGTTCGACGCCCTCCCCGTCGGTGCGGCAGAGTCGTTCGCCGGGGTCGCCAACCCCTTCGAACTGCGCGACCTGCAACCGGGGGAGAAGGTGGTCGACCTCGGCTCCGGTGCCGGCTCCGACGCCCTCCTGGCTGCCCGGTGGGTCGGCGAACGGGGTCAGGTCGTGGGCGTCGACATGACGAAGGAGATGCTGGAGAAGGCGAGCGCGACGGCGATGTCAGCCGGCGTCACGAACGTCGAGTTCCGGCTCGGCTACCTCGAGGAGGTCCCCGTCGAGGATGGATGGGCCGACGTCGCCACCTCGAACGGCGTGATCAACCTCTGCCCCGACAAGGCTGCAGCGATGGCGGAGATCTGGCGGATCCTCCGACCCGGTGGCACGATCCAGTTCGCCGACATCGCCAACGGCAAGGACGTGCCCGAGTCGGCTCGCCGCGAGATCGATCTCTGGACTGGTTGAATCGCCGGTGGCCTGCCGTGTGCAGGCTGGAAGGCCCTCCTGGAGGAGGCCGGGTTCGTCGATGTGCAGATCGGCGATCCGGTGGACACGTTCGGCGGCGCAACCGGCGAAGCGAACGCCCGCAACTTCGACGTGACCGGCCACTGCTTCATCGCCCGCAAACCCGAGTGAGCCCGAACCGGTGAACTGAGAGGCCGGGCGGTCAGGGCACGACCTGGGGTTTCGCGATTCGGCCGGGATCTTCGTCCTCCCTGGTCAGAGGACTGCCCAGTACGCCGGTCCGTCGATCCCGATTCCCGATCCGCCGAGTCTCTGAGTGGCCGGAATCCGGTCACTCGGTGCAGGGGAACCTCAGCGTTCGGCGACGAGGGTGAGGCCGAGGGTGGGGTCGGCGACGTTGGTGAGGGAGAGGTGGTTGCTCTCGATCTCGTAGCTGACGTCTCCCACGAGGACGGCCAGGATCATGGTCTCCTGATCCATCACGCCGGGTTCGCAGGCTTTCAGGGTGGTGGCGACTGGCCCGAACGTGATCGTGCCGGCGACCTCGTCGACCTCGGCCGAGCCGCTCCCGGCGTTGCATCCGGTGTCGATCGACGCCGTGTCGTCCTCGATCACGAGCGACGCCTCGGTGCCGGCCAACGTCGACGACACGGCGTCGGCCGAGACCAGCCCGTCGACCACCCATTCGGTTCCCTCGAGGGGGAGGTCGGGTTCGGCAACTTCTCGGTCGACCAGCGTGATCGTGGCGCTGTCGCCCACCAGAGTGAGCGTGTCGCCATCGAGGGTGATGTCGGCTCCCGCAGCGAGGAACTCGGCCATCCACGTGTCCTGTTCCATGAGCGGCTCCTCACACGCCATCTCGGTCATGAAGAGTTGACCGACGACGAGAACGCCGTCGTCCACCGTGTACGCCCCACCCATGTTGTTGCATCCCGCCTGGATCCCGATGTCGGCCCCTTCGAAGTTGATGCGGATCTCGGAGCCGGCCACCAACTCGTATCCCTCGACCTCGGATGCCACGAACTCCTTGCCGTCGAGGTCGATGTCGTCGCCGGTGCCGGGCTCGGTGGTGGAATCGTCCGACCCCGTGTCGGTGGTGGACTCGTCGTCGTCTCCACACGCGGCGAAGAGGAGGGCCCCGACGGCGACCGCGGCCGCCGTGATGCCGAGTCGGCGGGTCTGTCGTGCTGCCATGTTCATCGGACGCCTTTCTATCCCGCTCCGGTTCCCGAATCGGTTCGTCTACGTTCGTCTTCCGTGCAGGACCGGTATGCGGGCGATGTCGGGGACTTCTTCAAGCTGGCCCTCCTCGAGCACCTGCGGGCTCCGACCGACGTCGGTGACGCGGCTCTCTCGTTGGGGATCGTCTGGTATCTCGCCGACGACGAGAGCCACAACAACGACGGCAGGCACATCACCTACCTCGACCCGGAGTCGCCGGCCGGCCGTGTGCTCCGGCCGATCTCGCCGGGCGTGTACGACGCCCTCGCGGATGTCGCGGCGGGAGAGCGGTCGGTGAGGCGGATCGAGGAGTCAGGAGCGCTCACTCCCGACACGGTGTCGTTCGCCGAGCGGCTCCGACTCGGTGATCTGGCTTCCCACGACCGGGCCGGCCGACTGGCCCGTCGTGCCGACTGGCTCGACCGTGCCGTTGGCTCGATCGGCGACTGTGACCTCGTGTGTCTCGACCCCGACAACGGGATCCGGCGCGACGATCACTCGGTCGGACCACATCGCAACCGCTCGGAGAAGCACTCCTACCTGAGTGAGGTCGCGGCTCTCGCGGGCGATGACCGGAGCCTCGTTGCATATCACCACGCCGACCGCTCGGCCCCGGTGCCCGACCAGGCTCGCCGCCGCATGGACGACCTCGCCGACGGCCTCGGACGCGAGCCTCTGGCTGCGGTGAAGACGTCACGCGGGTCGGCCCGCCTCTTCCTCGTGGTCCCCGCCGCCCGGCACCGAGCGAGGATCTCGAATCGTCTCGCTGCCCTTGGGGAGGGTGCGACTGCATCGGAGTTCACTGTCATTGATCGGTGTTGATGTCGGGGTGGTGGTCCCGGCTGGCCGGGCGCGGTGGGTGTGTCTCGAATCGTCTCGTTGCCCGTGGTGAGGGTGCGGCGGTGTCGGAGCTGGCGGTCGTTGGTCGGTGTTGATGTGGGGGTGGTGGTCCCCGCTGGTCGGCGCGGTGGGTGTGCCTCGAATCGTCTCGGTGCTCGTAGCGAGGGTGCGGCGGTGTCGTAGCTGGCGGTGGTTGGTCGGTGTTGATGTCGGGGTTGCAGTTTGTGGTCGCGGCACGAGGGCGACCGACACGGCCCGTCCCAGCACGACCAGCAATGCTGTCGGGATGGCCGTGGGGGAGCGCTCGGGTGATGGGTCGGCCGACGGCGCCGCCACCGTCGCCCACGACACGGTCGTGGATCCGGTCAATGCCGGTGGCACCGGGGCCGCGCCGCACGTCCTGACGATCCGGGCCTTCCGGGGCTTGGTCGCGGCGAACTTCTTCTCCGCTCTCGCGTTCGGGTCGAGCCGCTTCGTGTTCGTGTGGCTGATGGGTGAGTTGACCGAATGGAACCCCGCCACCGCCGTCCTCGGCATCCTGCTCGGCCTGCCTCCACTCCTCTTGTCGGCGTGGGCCGGATCACTCGCCGACCGCCACAACCCCCGCCGCCTCGCGATGTTCCTCCTCCTGGCGGGAGCCGTCTTCTTCGCCGTCCCCGCCGTGATCATCGAACTCGACCAGATGACCGTCGGGATCGCGCTCGCCTGCGCGTTCCTGGCCGAGATCGCGCCGGCGATGGTGCTCCCCGTTCTCCAGGCGCTGGTGCCCGCCGTGGTTCCCGCGACCCGGCTCATGCAGGCCGTCGCCATCCAGAACCTGACCATGATGGTGTCGATGATCGGAGGCGCCTTCGCCGGCGGTGCCGTGATCCGTTCGTTCGGCATCGCGGCGGGCTTCTGGTTCCTCACCGCGGCCAGTCTCGGCGCGGCCATCGCCTTCGGCGTTTCGGCGATCCCGACCGAACCGGCGGCCCCCGACACCGAACGGAAAGGTGCCCTGAGGGAGGGCGTGCGGTATGCCCTCGGCACCGAACCGATGCGGTCGCTCCTGATGCTCACCGTGATCACGGGGATGGCGATCAGCGTGTCGACGCTGCTGCTGCCCGAACTCGCTCGTGACGTCCTCGGTCAGGATTCGCTCGGGGCGGGGATGCTCACCGCAGCGATGAGTGTCGGAATGATCCTGACGGCGCTTCTCCTCGCCTCGGTGTGGACACCCCGTCGCCAGGGGCTGATCCTCCTGACCCTGCTCGGGACCA
>CBFCWZ010000069.1:0-13194 GCA_965601935.1 uncultured Ilumatobacteraceae bacterium | reverse complement strand
CACTTCCACGATGCGCAGTACGTCGGTGGCGACGTTCGAGGTCTCGTCGTGCCAGGACCCGGGGCCACCGGCCAGCACCAGAACGGTGTCGCCGTGGTCGATACGGCCGAGCGCGAGCGCGGTCTCGACAGCGAACCACACCATCTCGTCGGTGGTGCCATAGGTGTCGACCCGGAGCGGCTCGACGCCCCACATGAGCGACAGGCTGCGAACGGTACGGGGGTCGGGCGAGAGGCCGATCAGCCGCGCCTCGGGTCGGAAGCGGGCCATTGCCGCGGCCGTCCGTCCGGATCGCGTGCAACAGAGGATCGCGTCGGCGTCGACGTCGCGCGCCGCCTGCGAGGCGGCGTGGGAGACTGCAGCGGTGATCGGATCGGCCCGATCCGCACCGGCCCAGTCGGCCTGGCGCTGGACCCGACCGAGACGATCGGCCCACTGACGGTAACTCGCCTCGGATTCGGCACGCTCCGCGAGTGTCGACATCGTGCGCACGACGGCGACCGGATCACGCCCGATGGCGGTCTCGCCCGACAGCATCAGGGCGTCGGTCCCGTCGAACACGGCATTCGCGACATCGCTGGCTTCGGCACGCGTCGGCGACGGAGCCGTGATCATCGACTCGAGCATCTGCGTCGCGGTGATCACGGGAACCCCGACCGACACACAATGGCGCACGATCCGCTTCTGGAGGTGCGGTACCTCCTCGATCGGGCAGTCGATGCCGAGATCTCCCCGAGCCACCATGACCGCGTCGGACGCAGCCACGACCGAGGTGAGTTCCTCGACCGCACCACGCGTCTCGATCTTGGCGACGAGCAGGGCACGGGACCCGACGACGTCGCGCACCGCGTTCATCTCGTGCGCAGCCCGAACGAAGGACACCGCCATGTACTCGACCCCGGCCACGGCCATCGCCTCGGCCAGTACCAGGTCGTGGTCGGTCGGGGCAGTGAGTCGAAGCCGCTCCGAGGCGATGTGGACCCCCGGTGACCCGTCGGTGTGACCGCCCGATTCGACTCGCACCAGGGCCTCGTCGGAACGGATCTTCTCCACTCGGAGGGAGATGCCACCGTCACCGATCTGCACCCGCCCCCCGACGTCGAGGTCCTCCAACAGCGTGGGGTAGTCGACGTGCAGGATCGTCGCGCCACTCCGGGCATCACCCGGACGCAAGCTGAGCGGAGCCCCGACTTTCAGGTCGACACCACCCGCCGGGAGCGTGCCGAGACGCACCTTCGGCCCCGGCAGGTCGGCCAGGACAGCGATCGGGCGTCCGACCTTCTCGGAGGCGGCACGAACCCGAGCCAGCCGCTCGATGTGTTCGTCGAGGGTGCCGTGACTGAGGTTGAGGCGCACGACGTCGAGCCCCGCCTCGATCAGGTCGCACAGTTGGCTGGCGTCGTCGCTGGCGGGCCCGATCGTCGCCACGATCTTCGTTCGGCGGGTCATCTCTGCTTGTCTGTTCCTCGATGGAGTTGTTGCTGATACGCCACGCCCTGCCCGTACGACGGGAGCTGGAGGACGGCCCAGCCGACCCCGAGCTGGCTCCCGCAGGTCGTGAGCAGGCTGATCATCTCACGCAGTATCTCGCATCCGAGACCCTGCACGCGGTGTACGCGAGCCCGTTGAACCGTGCCCGGGAGACGGCACAGCCACTCGCAGCCTCCCAGGGGGTCCCGATCGAGGAGCGGCCGGGCATCGCGGAATGGGACCGGAACAGCCCCGAGTATGTTCCGGTCGAGGAGTTGAAGGCTGCCAACGATCCCCGCTGGCAGGCCATGCTCGACGGCGAATGGGACTCCGACGAGAGCGAGGAGGAGTTCCGGGACCGCGTCGTCGGATCCATCGACCAGATCATCGCCGCTCATCCCGGCCAGACGGTTGCCGTGGTGTGCCACGGCGGCGTGATCAACTGCTATCTCTCCCACGTGATCGGGCTCGAGCACGAGGCGCTCGGGTTCTTCTACCCGAACTACACCTCGATCCACCGGGTCGCCGCTTCCTCCCGCGGACACCGCTCCGTGGTGACGATCAACGAGACGAGCCACCTCCGTGGCACAGGCCTCCCGATGGGCCTCGTGCAGTCGGGATGAGAGGATGACGCCATGACGTGCGACGGCCTGCGCAGCTTCCTCGATGCCTCCCCGTCCCCCTGGCACGCCGTCGAGTCGGCCCGCGGACTGCTCGTGGACTTCACGGAGCTGGCGGAGACGGATTCGTGGGAGGAGGTGCCCGAGGCCGGGTTCTGCGTCCGCGACGGTGCGCTCATCGCCTGGCGGCTGCCCCCATCCGGCACACCCATCCGCTTCCGGCTGGCCGGGGCGCACACCGACTCTCCCTGCCTGCGGGTCAAACCACGCCCCGACGTGCACGCCCACGGCTGGCGTCAACTCGGCGTGGAGGTCTACGGAGGCATCCTCAACAACAGCTGGCTCGACCGAGACCTCGGCGTCGCCGGCCGGTTGGTGGGAAGCGACGGGAGCGAGAAGCTCGTCAACGTCGCGACGGCGGTGGCCCGGGTACCCCAGCTCGCCGTCCACCTCGACAGGGAGGCCAACAACGGCTTGGTGCTCGACCGCCAACAGCACCTCGTCCCGGTGTGGGGAGCCGGCACCTCCGACATCCCCTCATTCGCCTCCTGGATCGCTCAGCAGGCCGGGCTCGACGCACCCGCCCACTGGTGGGAACTCTGCCTGTACGACGTGCAGGGCGCCTCGGTGCTCGGGGCCGACCGGTCCCTCCTCGCATCGGGGCGGCTCGACAACCAGCTCTCCTGCTGGGCCGCGCTCGACGCGATCGTGGCGGCCGCGCCCTCCGAGCACGGCATGGTCGTCGTCCTCAACGATCACGAGGAGGTCGGCTCGGCCAGCACCGCAGGTGCCTCCGGTCCGCTGCTCGAGGTCGTCCTCGAGCGCCTCGTCACCGGTCGGGGAGGCTCCCGCGACGACCTCCACCGGGCCCTGGCGGCTTCGGCCTGTGTCTCTGCCGACAACGCCCACGCCGTGCACCCGAACTATGCCGTCCAACACGACCCCGAGCACATGCCGATGGTCAACTCCGGCCCGGCGTTGAAGATCAACTCGAACCAGCGCTACGCCACCAACGCTCCCACCGCCCAGCTCTTCCAGGCCGCCTGCGAGGCGGCAGGCGTTCCGTGGCAGGTCTTCGTCTCCCGCAACAACGTGCCCTGCGGCTCCACGATCGGGCCGCTCACGGCCACGCGGCTCGGCATCCCGACCGCCGACGTCGGCGTCCCCCAACTGTCGATGCATTCGGCACGCGAGTTGTGCGGGGTGGAGGATCCGCTGCACCTTCGCGACGCGCTCGCGGCATTCCTCGCCGGTTGAGGTCCCTCAGTTGACGCGGGTGGAGGCCTCGTCGAAGAGACGCTGCAGTTCGGTGTGCAGCTTCTCGGTCACCGCGTGAACCGCCCGCCGCGACGCCCGGCCGGATTCATTGCGCTCCACCTCGATCGGCTCACCGACGATCACACAGGTTCGACGCGGGTACACGAACTTCGCATGGCGCGGCATCACCTGCGCCGAGCCACCGATGCCGACCGGGATGATCGGGACCCTGCCGCGGGCGGCCACATAGGCGGCGCCGTCGAACAGGGGCTGGATGACCGGGCCGTCCTTGCGCTCCCCCTCGGGGAAGAGCACCAGCGGCTCACCGCTCTCCAGCACCTCGACACAGCGCTTCAGGGCCTCCCGGTCGGCCTGGCCTCTCCGCACGGGGAAGGCCCCGAGGGCAGAGATGATCCAGCCGAACCATCTGTTGTGCCACATCTCGCCCTTCCCCATGAAACGCATCCGGCGCGTGTACAGCACCCCGGCGATCGGAGTGTCGATGTAGCTGCGGTGGGTCGGGGCCAGCACGAAGGGACCATCGGTCGGGATGTTCTCCTGTCCGACGATGATCATCCGCGTGTAGAAGCGGATCCCGTCACAGAGGATGAAACGGGCGAAGCGGTAGAACAGGCGGCTGGCCCGTGAGTTGCCGGCCATGTGGCTCTCGACGCGTTCGGCGTGCAGCGCCTCTTCGCGGACGGAGGCGCGTTCCCCACTCACAGCATCTCCACGATGTGATCGACCACCTCGTCGATCCCCATGTCGCTGGTGTCCACGACGACTGCGCCGCTGGCCTCGACGAGTGGGCTGTCGGCCCGGCCCGAGTCCTGACGGTCCCGTTCGATGATCGAGGCTTCCACCTCTTCCACCGAGCCGCCGATCTCGGCAACCCGCCGCTCGGCCCGCACCCTGGGCGAGGCGGTGACGTACAGCTTCAATGCAGCGTCGGGGAAGACCACCGAACCGATGTCGCGCCCCTCGACCACTCCCCCGCCGTTGTCGTCCACCCACTCCCGCTGACGACGCACCATCTCCTTGCGCACCACACTGTTCGCGGCGACCGCGCTCACGGCGGCGGTCACATCACGACTGCGGATCTCGATCGAGGCGTCGACTCCGTCGACCGCGACACCGTCGTCGGAGACATCGAGTTCGATCCGGGATGCCATCCTTCCCACGGCTTCGTCGTCGGCAGGGTCGAGCCCCCGACGCAGGGCGGCGAAGGTGGCCGCTCTGTACATCGCCCCGGTGTCGAGGTAGCGGAGGCCGAGACGGGATGCCACGGCGTGCCCGACGGTGCTCTTGCCGGCACCTGCCGGTCCGTCGATGGCGATCACGAGTGGGCTCTGTTGACCGCCCGTCACCAGGAGACCCCCAACGGGCGGCCTTCCTCGTAGCCGGCTGCACTCTGCACTCCCACCACTGCTCGCTCCTGGAATTCGGCGATGTTCGATGCCCCCGCGTAGGTGCAACTCGACCGTAGCCCAGCGACGATCTGGTCGATGATGTCCTCGACGCTCGGACGCTCCGGGTCGAGGTACATCCGCGAGCTGCTGATGCCTTCTTCGAAGAGCTCCTTGCGGGCCCTCTCGAAGCTCGTCTCGCTCCGGGTGCGGTTCTTCACGGCACGGTTCGAGGCCATGCCGAAGCTCTCCTTGTAGAGCCTCCCGTCCGGGTCGCGGAGGGTGTCGGCGGCCGATTCGTACGTACCGGCGAGCCAGCTGCCGAACATCACGTTGGAGGCGCCTCCGGCGAGTGCCAGTGCCACGTCGCGGGGGAAGCGCACCCCACCGTCGGCCCAGATCCGTGCTCCGTGCCGGTCGGCTTCGTCGGAGCACTCGAGAACAGCGGAGAACTGGGGGCGGCCGACGCCGGTCATCATCCGGGTGGTGCACATCGCCCCGGGCCCGACCCCGACCTTCACGATGTCGGCACCAGCCTCCACGAGTTGACGCGTCCCTTCGGCCGTGACCACGTTGCCCGCCACGATCAGGGCGTCGGGCAGTTCGGCGCGCACCGCTTCGACGGCACCGAGGGTCTTGGTCTGATGACCGTGCGCGGTGTCGATCACGAGGACGTCGGCACCGTGTTCCGCCAGTCGCGTGGCGCGCGCCCCGGGATCCCCGTTGATGCCGACCGCAACGCCGACCATCAACCGACCGTCGGCGTCGAGCGCGGGGTCATAGATCGTGGAACGCAACGCGCCCTTGCGGGTGAGCACGCCCATGAGCTGACCGTCACCGTCGACCACCGGTGCCACATGGAGACGGTGCTCCCCGAGATCCTCGAACGCGTGCACGGCGTCGACGTCGGGCCCGAGCGCGTACGGCGTCTTCGACATGACGACCTCGAGCTGGGTGAAGCGATCTTGACCGTCGCCGTCCTTCTCCGTGAAGACGCCCACCGGTCGACCGTCGTCGACCACGATCACCGCGCCGTGGGCGCGCTTGTGGATCAGGGAGAGGGCCTCGCCGATCGTGGCGTCGGGGCCGAGCGTGATCGGGGTCTCGAAGACCGGATGGCGCCCCTTGACGTAGTCGATGACGCTGGTCACCACTTCGACGGGAATGTCCTGTGGCAGGATCGCCAGGCCTCCCCTGCGGGCCACCGTCTCGGCCATCCGACGGCCCGCGACCGCGGTCATGTTCGACACCACGACCGGAATGGTCGTGCCGATCCCGTCCGGGGTCCGCAGGTCGACATGGGTCCGGCTGGCGACATCGGACAGGCTCGGGACCATGAAGACGTCGTTGTACGTGAGGTCGTAGCCGGGTTCGGCGTGCAGCATGCGCATTCGAGTTCTCTCCTGGCCCGGAGGCCACCAGAAGGCCACCACAGGGTAACGGGCTCCCGGCGTCGACACCCTCCGTCGGTGTGAGATCTAGGCTCGCTCGGTCATGACGTCTGTGGTGCTCGTACACGGTTGGGGCGGGTCGTTCGCGACCACCTGGCAGCAGTCCGGATTCAGCGCGCTGCTGGAGGACGCGGGACGGGACGTGATCGGGGTCGACCTGCTCGGTCACGGCACGGCTCCCCGGCCCCACGAGCCCGAGGCCTACGCCGACCTGACGCTGCGGATCGAGGAGGCCTTGCCGTCGGAGCCGGTCGACGCGGTCGGGTTCTCACTGGGGGCGCTCACCCTGTTGCGCCTCGCGGTGAGGGCACCGGAGCGATTTTCCCGCATCGTGCTCGCGGGGATCGGCCGCAACGTGTTCGACCGCGACGTGAGCGGCGCCCAGCGCATCGCCGAGGGGCTCGAGGCCGTGAGGGGCGGGGCCGAACTGGGGTCGCTGGAACAGACCGTGCGCCTGTTCGTCCAGTACGCGCAGCAGCCCGGCAACGATCTCGACGCCCTCACCGCCATCATGAAGCGCCCTGGCGGACCCGAACTCGACCGCGAGGCACTCGCCGGGGTCACCTGCCCGGTGCTCGTCGTCGTGGGCGACAAGGACTACGTGTATCCCGCCGACGAACTCGCCGATGCGTTTCCCGACGGGCGATGCGTCACCCTCCCGCGGGTCGACCACTTCCGCACACCGGAGGACTTCGGCTTCTTCGACGCCTCGCTCGAGTTTCTCGACGCGATCTGAGACGACGTGTCGGTTCCGTCGGATCTCGTGACGCGAGACGTCGAACGTGCTGTCGCTGTGATCCGGTCAGGAGGTCTCGTCGCCATCCCCACCGAAACCGTCTACGGGCTCGCCGCGGACGCCACGAACGATGACGCCGTCGAACGGATCTTCGCCGTGAAAGGGCGCCCGACCGACCACCCGCTGATCGTCCACATGAGCGCGGCCGAGGATCTCGACAGATGGGCGAGCACACCATCCGACGCCGCGGTGCGGCTGGCGGCGACGGCGTGGCCGGGGCCGCTGACCGTGATCGTTCCCCGGTCCGGGCGCGTGTCGACGGTGGTCACCGGCGGACGCGACACCGTGGGCCTCCGGGTACCTGCCCACCCCCTCGCCCATCGGCTGCTCCGCCGTTGTGGGACGGCACTGGCCGCTCCGTCGGCCAATCGTTTCGGTGCGGTGAGCCCGACGAGCGCAGGCCACGTCCTGGACGACCTCGGCGATCTACTCGACCCTGTGCACGACGCCATCCTCGACGGCGGTCCCAGCCCGGTCGGGGTCGAGAGCACCATCGTGGACTGCACGGTCGACCCCCCTCAGATCCTCCGGGCCGGAGGTGTGCCGTCGGAGGACATCGCCGAGCTCCTCGGGGTCGTCGCGCCGGCATCGGGTTCTGCACGGGCCAGCGGGATGCTCGCCTCGCACTACGCCCCTTCGGCCGCCGTCCGCCTGGTCGACTCGGCCGACGACGCCATTGCCCTGAAGGCGGGAACGCCGGGGGCGGAGATCCTCGACCGGACCGACGACCTCCCCGGATATGCGAGGGATCTCTACGCCGCGCTACGTGACGCCGACCGTCGCGGCGTGCGCGTGCTGATCGCGGTCCTGCCGCCCGCGGCCGGGCTCGGGCATGCCATCCGTGACCGTCTCACCAAGGCCGCCGCCCCTCGCCCGGGAGGCTGAGTCGCTCACCCCTCGGTGACCTGCGACCAGTCGAGTTGGTTCAGCGCCGCGACCCACTCGTCACGGACGGTCTCGATCGCCAGGCTGGGCCGATGCCGTACCGACGCCGCCAGGCTGACCGTCGAGGCTCCCGCATCGGGAGCGATCTCCAGCCGGCACCAGGTGTGTGGCGGGCCGGCCATCTCCACGTCGAGGCGGTAGGGCGGGTCGTCGTCGATCACGGTGCCGAGCTGTGCAGCCGCGAGCAGCAGGGCGTGGAACGTGTCCACCGGCAGGGCCTCGACCGTGAACGACGGCACGTCGAACCCGACACCCGCCCAGTCGGGAGCGGGCCGAGAGCCCGGATCAGCCTGCGGACCCGGCCCCGGATCGGCATCGCCGGCGGTGTCGGCGCCGGTGTCGTGGAGCCGTCGCAGGGCCTCCGCAGCGGCCGCGTTCACCCGCTGCATCTCGGCGGAATCGCCGCCGGTGTCGGGATGGAGTTGCTTCGCCAGCAGTCGGCGCGCCGCGCGGACCTCCTCGGCGGAGGCGTCGCCGGGAAGCCCGAGTTCGCCGAACGGGTCGCCCGTCACGCCATGCGGCCGCGCAGGTCGGCGTAGCGGTCCCGTACTCCCGGCGGCACCGGGGCCGGTTCGATCGTCGCCCCGCCACCGAGCCCCCACCGTTCCTGGATCACCGAGTGCTCGACCTGCTCGGCGACGGCGGCCGCTTGCACGGCTGCTCCGGTCGCGACCGCCTCCGGCACCTCGGACACGATCACCGGCAGGTCCACCAGCCCTGCCAGCACCCGACGCACCGCTTCGGAGCGGGCGCCACCGCCGGTGAGCACGATGCGCCCGTCGACGGTCGCCAGTTCCCGCACGGCATCGAGCCCGTCGAGGAGGCCGCAGACGACTCCGTCCACCGCTGCTCGCGCCATCGCGTCCCTGGTCGTGTCGGTGCGGAGCCCCGTGATCGTGCCGGTGGCATCGGGCCGGTTCGGTGTGCGTTCGCCGTCGAAGTAGGGCAGGAGAACCGGCGCCTCGGCCTCGACGGAGAGGGCCAGGCTGTCGAATTCGGAATGGTCGGCACCGATCAGGTTCCGCACCGCGTCCAGGACCTTCGCCGCGTTCGAGGTGCACACGAGCGGCAGGAAGTGACCCGTGGCATCGGCGAACCCCGCCACGATCCCTGTCGGGTCGGCTGTCGGTTCGTTGGTGACGGCGTACACGGTGCCCGACGTGCCGATCGAGATCGCCACGTCACCGGCTCGCAGCCCGATCCCCAGCGCCCCCGCCATGTTGTCGCCGCTGCCCGGACCGACCACGGCCCCGTTCCATTCTCCGGCGCGGTCCATCGGACCGAGCACCTGGGGAAGGCTGTCGGTCCAGTCGCGATCCGGGTCGACGAGCGCGAGGAGATCGTGCCGGTAGGCCCCGGTCGCGGGCGACCAGTAGCCCGTGCCCGAGGCGTCGCCCCGGTCGGTCGTGAAGTTCCCGGTCAGGCGGGACGTCAACCAGTCGTGGGGCAGCATCACGCGATCGAGCGCCGCCCAGGCCGCGGGCCTGGTGCGCCGGAGCCAGGCCAACTTCGTGATCGTGAAGGCGCCGACGGGAACACTTCCCACCGCGTCCGCCCACTTCTGGGCGCCGACGCCCGCGTCGCCGTCGCCGAGACGGGCGACGAGTTCCGCCGCGTCGTCGGCGGACTCCATGTCGTTCCAGAGCTTCGCGGGGTGGACCGCATCGCCCTCGGTGTCGACGGCGACCATGCCGTGTTGCTGTCCGCCGACGCTGATGGCCTCGACATCGGGTGCCCCGGCCTGTTCCCAGGCCGTCTCGAACGCGACCCACCACGAGATCGGATCCTGTTCGCTCACGGGTGGGGTGACGACAGGATGAGTGGCCGAGCCGCTGCCGACCACCTCGCCGCTCGATGCGTCCCGTATCTCGACCTTGGTCGACTGCGTGGAGGTGTCCACGCCTGCGATGAGTCCCATTTCGATGTCCTGACCTATGTGTCGCTGTCTTCGTCGTCGAGCCATGTCGGTTCGGTGCCCCAGGTGTCGTCGTAGACGATCTCCCGCAGCGGTTTGCGGCGCACGGGTCCGTGGCGGCCTTCGGGCACTCCGAGTGTGAGACAGGCTGAGAGAGCCACATGCTCGGGAATGGAGAGGAGTTCCCTCAGCTCGGCCTCGTGGCCCAGGTGCCACATGGTCAGTGCCCCTCCGTAGCCGAGGGCCCGCGCCGCCAGGAGGAGGTTCTGGCAGGCCGGGTACACCGACGCTCCCTCGTAGGGGGTCGGATCGCGGTAGCGGTCGAGGCACACCAGCACGATCACGGGCACCGACTCGAAGCCATCGACGTACCGCTGCATCGAGTCGGCGAACTTCGAAGGGCGGTACCCGTCCTTGTCCCGCTTTGCCTTCCATCCCGCCCGGAACGACTCCCCGAGGAGGGCCCGAGCCTTCGTCGCCTGACGTCCGTCGCGCAGGACGAGGAATCGGAATGGTTGGCGGTTGCTGCCCGACGGCGCACGGCCGGCGTGCCACAGGATCTGGGCGAGGTCCGCGTCCGGGATCTCGTCGTCGGTGTAGCGGCGGATGGCGCGGGTCGTCGCCAGCCCCTCGAGCAGGCCAACGGCGGCCGGATCGCTCACTGGCCGCGGAACTCGGGATCCCGCTTCTCCATGAATGCCGTGACGCCCTCGGAGAAGTCGTCGGTCCGGAGCAACGGAAGGAGTTGGAGGAAGACGTGGTGGACGTTCTGCTCGAACGTCTCGGTCTCCGCGGCCCGCATCATCCGCTTGATCGCCCTGACCGCCAGCGGCGCGTTGTGGGCGATCTCGCCGGCCAGCTCCGCGGTCCGCTTCGGGAGCTCGTCGGCGGGAACCACGTGGTTGACCAATCCGAGTTCTTCGGCCTCGTCGGCGAGCAGCGTCCGCCCGGTGAAGGCGATCTCCGCCGCCCGGGCGTAACCGACGATCCGGGGCAGCAGCCAGGTGCCGCCGCTCTCGGGCAGGATGCCGCGCTTGGCGAAGCCCGGGTTGAGCTTGGCGGTGTCGGCGGCGATCCGGATGTCGCATCCGAGGGCGAGGTCCAGGCCGTAGCCGGCTGCTCCCCCGTTGAGCGCACACACCGTCGGCGTGTCGAGGTTGTGCAGCACGGTCGGCGGAGCGTCGCGAAGGTCGAATTCGCCGGTGAAGCTCGAGCCGTCGCCGAGGTTGCCGAGCCCGCCCTTCGGGCCGGACATCTGGGCCTGCAGATCGAGCCCGGCACAGAAGGCCCGTCCTTCGCCGGTGATCACGATGCAACGGGCCTCCGGATCCCGGTCGGCCCTCAACAAGAGCTTGCTGATGGCCGTCAGCATCGGCCCGGAGATGGTGTTCATCCGTTCCGGGGCGTTCAAGGTGAGGGTCGCGACGTGGTCCCGAACCTCGTAGCGAACTTCGCGGGTGGTGGACTCTGTGCTCACCCGCCGCAAGGTAGTGCTTGGTCTTGGGCCCGCACGACGCGTACTCTTGACGAATCCTGAATCGCACGGGCACATGGGCTCGTGCCTCTACCAGGGGGAGACAAACATCACATGCAGAAATCACGCGTGACCCGCGTCGGTGCACTGCTCGTCGGACTCACCCTCGTCGCCGCGGCTTGCGGCGACGATGACGACGACAGCTCGTCCACCGAAGCAGCCGAAGAGGCGACTGAGGACACCGAGGCCGCCGAAGAGGCGACTGAGGACACCGAGGCCGCCGAAGAGGCGACTGAGGACACCGAAGCCGCCGAAGAAGAGGAGATGGCCGAGGAAGAGGAGGGCGGCGAGGAAGCCGCTGCCTCCGGCGAAGGCGACGGAATTCTGCGTCTCGGCGGAATTCTCCCCGAGACCGGGAACCTGGCCTTCCTCGGACCGCCCGAGTTCGCCGGCGTCGAGCTGGCGATCCAGCACATCAACGAGGCCGGCGGCGTGCTCGGCGCCGACGCCGAATGGCTGCCGGGCGACTCCGGCGACAACGGTGAAGTGGCCAACGCCACGGTCGACCGCCTCCTCGCCGAGGACGTCGACGGCTTCATCGGTGCTGCCAGTTCCGGTGTGTCGCTGACCGTGATCGACAAGATCACCCAGGCCGGCAAGATCCACTTCTCGCCCGCCAACACGTCACCGGCCTTCACCGACTACGCCGACAACGGCCTGTACTTCCGTACCGCGCCGTCCGACGTGGTCCAGGGTGCGGCGCTGGCCGACATCATGATCAGCGACGGTGCGGCCACCGCGGCGTTCCTGGTTCTCAACGACTCGTACGGCACCGGCCTGCTCGAGTACACCCAGGGACCCTTCGAGGCCGCCGGTGGCTCCCTCGCCACTGATCCGCAGATCTACGACCCGAAGGCTGAGAACTTCGACGCCGAGATCGCCGCGGTCGTCGACGCCGATCCTGACGCCATCGTCATCATCGGCTTCGACGAGACCTCGAAGATCCTCACGGGTCTGATCGAGTCGGGCATGGGCCCGCAGGACAAGCTCGTCTACGGAACCGACGGCAACATGGGCAACGCCCTCGCCGAGAAGTTCGACGATCCGTCGGCCGTGGCCGGCATGCGGGGCACGCTCCCGGGTGTCGACGTGGCTGGTGAGCTCGCCGATTTCCGTGACGCGCTGCTCGCGGTGGATCCGGAGCTCATCGACTTCTCGTACTCCGCCGAGTCGTACGACGCCGCCATCGTGACCGCCCTCGCGGCAGAGGTCGCCGGCAGCGACGACGGCGTGGCCGTGGGTGCCGAGATCAACGGCGTCACCAAGGACGGCGAGAAGTGCACCGAGTACGCCGCCTGCCTCGAGCTCATCCAGGCCGGAACCGACATCGACTATGACGGTGTCTCCGGTCCGCTCGAGTTCATCGACGCCGGTGAGCCGTCGCAGGCTTCGATCCTCATCCTCGAGTTCAACGCCGAGGGTGTCATCGAGGTCGCCGGTTCGGTGGAAGGGTCCGTCTGATCCGACGTACGGACAACACCTGAGTTCAGCGCTGCAGCGCTGAGCTTCTAGATGCGGCCCGGGGCTCCGGCCCTGGGCCGCTTCGCGTCCACGGTCATCCCGACCCCACCGGGACGAACCCCCTCCGGACCAGCACCAACCCTCCGTCTCGAATCGTCTCACCCCCGCCCGCCAACGGGCCCACCCGACCAGACGAGCTCCCTCTCCCACCACCAACGATTGTCAACGGCCCGCACTGGGATGTCATCTACCGACCCTGTCACCCGACCACCACCAGACCGAGACGAATCGAGACACACCCCACACCCCCACCCACCGGCCGAGCTCCGAGACGAATCG
>CBFCWZ010000068.1:0-13466 GCA_965601935.1 uncultured Ilumatobacteraceae bacterium | reverse complement strand
CGGCGAACCGGACACAGCGACCACCATCGCATCGGCGACAATGGCGAGGGACGCGCATCGGGTACATCGGCTTCAGCCTGTTCACCCCCGCTCTCGCCACGCCGATCCTCGATGCACTCAACATGATGCGCGACGCCCCCGGACTGATCATCGACGTTCGAGGCAACCACGGCGGCAGCTCCCACGGCCGCAGGCAACCTGATCGACTCCTTGGTCCGACCAACCCGAACCCATCTGGACCTGCCACCAGAGACGGCTCCGGAGACACCCACGCCACACCCTCCACCGACCCCTACCGACGGCCCCGTGGCGGTGCTGGTCGACACCGTCAGCGGCCGCCCCGTGGCCGTGGCCTTCCACCTCTTGACGGTGACTACTTGTTGAGCGGTCGGGCCGAAGGTGTGCTGGGCTGCGGTGCTGGGTGATGCGAACGTGACTCTCCTCTCGACCGACGCGACGCCCACCGTCAACTCCAGTTACTGATCGTGACCGCACCCGATCACCTCCGTGACCGCTTCCCTGGCATGACCACCCAGGCGATCGTGACCGCCGCCGGCAAGCTGTGAGTCAATGACAGTTGGGATCTCGAGAGCCGCGCCACTGCGCGAGCATTGCGGGCAGTCGCTCGACGTTGCACCCAGCTCACCGTCGAGGCCGCCGAGCACGAACGAGAGATCCTCACGATCGTGCGTGACTGGCAACGCGCGGAGAGGGCACGACCTGGGGTTTCGCGATTCGGCCGGAATGCTCGTCGTCCCTGGTCAGGGGTCCGGCCGTCGAGTCGGTTCGTCGAGCCCGCTTCCCTCTCCGCTGACCTCCGTGACAGGTTCAGAGCCTGGGCGCGCAGAGCCGCATGGGACACATCGGGGTTCCGCTGACGTGCCGACGCGGGATGGGTCGATTCGGACCCTTGCGTCGGTGCGTGCAGTGCACGGGTTTCAGATCGACGTATCGGCGCGGACCACACTGGGGTGATGGCCGAGATCATCGAGACCAATCTTCCCGGCGTCGGGCTGCGGCACGAACTGGTGTGTGCCGGTGGGGCGCGAGTCGGCGTCGTCACCCACCACTCCGGTCGGCGGGATCTGTTGGCGTTCGACCCCGACGATCCGGACTCGGTGAGGATGTCGGTCGCCATGGATCCCGACGAGGCGCAACTCCTGGCAGACCTCTTGGGCGGGGCGACACTCGTGGAGCGCTTCGAGGATCTGCGCCAGCACATCGCAGGGCTGTCGATCGACTGGCTGCCGGTGTCCGAGGACAGCAGCTTCGCCGGGGAACCGCTCGGCGCCACCGAGATGCGAACGCGCACGGGGGTCTCGGCGATCGCAGTCCTGAGGCACGGCACCGCAATCCCGGCGCCCGGTCCGGAGGAAGTGATCCTGGGCGGCGACACTGTCGTCGTGGTCGGCGTTGCCGAGGGGATCGACGCTGCTGCGAGATTGCTGCGCGCGGAGCGGTGATGCTGGCTGCGTCGCCGAGTGCAGCGACGTTGCTGGTCGAGCTCGGTGTGATCCTGGTCGGATTGGCCGTGCTCGGTCGGCTGGCGAGCCGACTCGGTCTGCCGTCCATTCCGCTCTACCTCCTCGCAGGGCTGATGGTGGGCGAGGGCGGGTTCGTCGAGTTGGTCACGGCACGAGAGTTCATCGAGCCAGCGGCACAGATCGGTGTGATCCTGCTTCTGTTGCTGCTCGGGTTGGAGTACTCGGGATCCGAGCTGACCGGTGCGCTCCGCCGCAATAGTGGTGCCGGAGCGCTCGATCTCGTTCTGAACTTCACGCCCGGCGTGGCGGTCGGGGTCCTGCTCGGCTGGGACCTGAACGGAGCGCTGCTGCTCGGCGGGATCACTTACATTTCGTCGTCGGGGATCATCGCCAAGCTGTTGGACGATCTCGGACAGGTCGGCAACCGGGAGACCCCCGTCGTGCTGTCGATCCTCGTGATCGAGGATCTCGTGATGGCGTTCTACCTGCCGTTGATGGCGGGGCTGCTGATCGGTGGCAATGCGTGGGAAACGGGGCTCGAGGTGGTCGCTGCGGTGCTTGCGGTCGTCGTCACGCTGGTCGTCGCCGTGAGGTTCGGACCGCGCATCAGTGCAGTGATGTTCACTCGATCCAAGGACACACTGCTGCTGACGCTCCTCGGTGTGGCGGTGCTGGTCGCCGGGATCGCCGAGCACCTGCAGGCGTCGGCAGCTGTCGGAGCCTTTCTGGTCGGGATCGCCATCTCGGGGCCGGCCGCGAAGTCCGCCCGTGAGTTGCTCGTGCCGTTGCGGGATCTGTTCGCAGCGATGTTCTTCGCCTTCTTCGGGCTGCAGATCGACCCCGCCGAATTGCCCGGCGTTCTTGCTGTCGGGGCCGGCTTGGCCGTCGTCACGGCCATGACGAAGGTGGTGACGGGATGGTGGAGCGCCGCTCGTGTCGGAATCGCCCGTCCGGGCCGGCTGCGGGCGGGCACGATGCTGACCGTGCGCGGTGAGTTCTCGATCGTGATCGCCGGGATCGCAGTTGCCGAGGGCGTCAACGCAGAGATCGGGCCGATGGCGGCGGCGTATGTACTCATCTTGGCGGTTGGCGGACCGCTCCTCGCACGTGCCGCCGATCCGATCGCGCGGCGAGTCAGGATGCGGTGAGTCCGCCCCGACAGGCGGTGGCGTCGTCACAGCGCGGCCGTGTGTGTCGGCGTGGGCGCGCCGGGCTGGACGGTCGCGTTCTCGATTGAGCGACCCGCCTTCGGCGAGCTGCTCAATCCCCCGTGCCGAGCTTCGTGAACAGATCGAGCAATGCACCAATCTCCATGCCTTGCTCGTGGGGATGACGGAACGGAGCCTCTGCGCTGACGCTGTACAGGTTGCGTCGACCGATCCGCTCGTGTGTCAGGTACTCACCTGCCTCGAGGTCGGCAACGATGCGCTGGGCGGATCGCTCGGTGATATCGGCCAGCGCAGCGATGTCCCGGACACGGATCTCCGGGTTCCGCGCGATGATGAGCAGGACACGCGCGTGGCTCGTCAGAAACGTCCACGATCGGTGTTGATCTCCGTTCCCATCCTCCTCGCTCATCTGCACCATCGTATGCCGAACGTCACAGGTCACTCGGGGAACACACCTAGACACCGATACTGAAATCATGTTATTTTTGTCGTGCTATGAGTGTCGTGAAAGATACGACGCGTCGGGAGGAGCGCCGTCGGAGACGCGAGCAGTTCGCCCTTCTCAGGAAGCTGCACACCTATCCTGACCAGACCTCAGGTTCTCGGCCGTTCCGGCCATTGCCCAACTACGCCGCCGAACGCGCGAGGGAACGAGCCAGATGACGCATCGGTTCAAGAACATCCTGGTTGCGACCTCACCAGGACACCTTGAACCCGACGCGCTCCGTGCTGCGGCCAAGCTGGCCGATACGAGCGACGCCCGACTCACGATTCTCGACGTCGTCGAGCCCCCGTCCCGGCTGCGCAGGGTGAGGATGCGGCGACGCACGAAGGACACGTGCGCCGACCTCGCCAAGGAACGGTTCCAGCGGCTGCGCAGTCTGGCCGCCGACCTCCGAAACGACGACCGCACCGACGTCGACGTGGTGGTGGGCCAGCCGCATGTCGAAGTGCTCAACCACGTGTTGGAGCACGACTACGACCTCGTGGTCATTGGTGGCGGGAACGCAGAAACGTCGGAGCCGCAGGAGCTACCGAGTGGTGTCACGCAGCTGCTACGCACGTGTCCGGTACCGGTGTGGGTGATGCGTACTCCACGGCTCGACACCCCGCGCATTCTGGCGCTGGTCGATCCGGCTGTGGACGATCCGACCCGCGATCACCTCAACGGCTGCGTGCTCGACCTCGCTGCGTCGCTTGCACGCAACGAGCGCGGGGAGTTGCACGTCGGTCACGCAGTGGAACGAGTGAGTGGATCGACCCCGGAGTCCACCCCGGAGATGCACCGACAGGGCGAGCACGGCGTCGCTCGGACAGACTCGGCCCAGGGGCGTCAGGAATCGCCGTTCGGTGAGATGTTCCGACGTCATCTCGTTGCCGAGTCCGAAGCCGAAGTCCACCTGGTGTCGGGCCACGCCGGCGAGGTGTTGCCCACGCTGGCTGACCAACTCCGCGCCGACGTGATAGTGGTGGGCACGGTGGCGAGATCCGGGATCAGCGGCTTGATCATCGGGAACAGCGTGGAGACGATGCTGCGTTCGGTCTCATGCTCGGTGCTTGCCGTCAAGCCGAACCATCACGTTCCGCCAGTCAGTCCGGCCGCCCAACTGGTGGCATAGCAGCGAGTGCTTCTCTCGCAGGATCTGGGGCGGGGCGCCCGGACGCACCAGGTCGCCGACCCAGCCGAGTGATTCATCGCACCGCCCGATCTGCGTGCTGCACTGCTCGCGGTCAGGGCGTCGTGCCGGGCCGGTGGAAGTATCAGAGGTGTGTCAATCCGGGTGGTGTCGGCGGGTTCACGCGAAACGCCTGCTCGGCGGCACCATCCCGACAGGAGCCGGCACGAGTCGACATCAACCGGAACGGCCCCTCCACGGTCAGTTCCCTCACCAGGGCCAGTCGAAACTCCGAGGCCGTGGTGGAACGCTGGTGGGCGATCGCCCTCGGGGTGCTGGTGGTACTCGTGCCGCAACGGTTGCTCGTCGACCACGGTGCCGAGATCGAGATCGACGCGATCTCCGGACCGGACACGGGGGCCGCAACGTTGACTGGATCCACCTCCGATGACAGCCTGTGGTGTGGAACCACTTCGCTTCGACGTCTTCGTCGAGAACCCCCAGGGCGCCACGACGAAGATCCACCACGACGAGGAGAAGTTCGTTCCTCTCTTCGAGGAGCCGGTCTCGTGGCCCTACCCGTACGCCTACGGATTCGTCCTCGGGGTCGAGTCAGGCGATGGTGACTGTCTCGACGTGTTCGTGATCAGCGACGATCCGATTCCGAGTGGAACCCGACTGACGTGCTCCGCGATCGCGCTGCTCGAACAGTGGCAGAACGACGACGAGGACCACGACGTCATCGCCGTGCCGAGTGACGAGTTCGACCGGGCCGAGGCCATCGACCTCGACGAGGTCCGCCGCAGGATCACCACGCACATGAGCGAGGTGTTCTCCCACGACCCCGATCGGACGATACGGGTCGGAGAGTTCCTCCCGGCGCCGGCCGCCGAGGCCCTGGTGCGCGGCGAGAAGTTGCCTAGATGACTCGTTCGTTGCCGCCGTCGATGGGGATCTGAGCACCCGTCGTCTTCGACAGCGTGCCGTCGACGAGTGCGGTGACGGCGGACGCCACGTCGTGCGAGGTGATCTCGGCCGACAGGAGGTTGCGCCTCTTGTACTCCTCGACGGTCATCCCGTACCGCTCCGCCGAGGTGGCGAGCACCTCGTCGGTCCACAGCCCCGTGTCGAAGACGGCATCGGGATGCACTGCGTTGACACGGATGCCCTCTGGGGCGAGCTCGAGCGCGAGGACGCGCATGAGCTGGGTCAGGCCCGCCTTCGACACGGTGTAGGCCGCTGCCCCGGTGCCCGGTGCGGCGACGTTGCGGGATGCGACGAACACGATCGCCGGATCGACGCCGTGGCGCAGGAACGGGATGGCGGCGCGGGCCAGCATCTGGTGCGACGTGAGATTCACGTTGAGTGAGGCCTGCCAACTGGCGTCGTCGAGGTCCTCCACACGCTGGCCGGTCCTGAAGATGCCGACGGTCGACACGACGATGTCGAGCCCGCCGTAGTCGTGAACGACCGCCGCGAGCGAGGCCTCGACCTGGGAGGGGTCGGTCGCATCGACGACCCGCCCATCGACGGAGCCACCGGTCATCTCCATGACGTCCTCGGAGATGTCGGTCGCCACCACGAGGGCGCCTTGTGCCGCCAGGTCCTGCGCACATGCTCGACCGATCCCCGAGGCCGCGCCGGTGACGTAGGCGATCTTGCCGGTCAGCGCCTTCGGCGTGGGCTGACGGCGGAGCTTGTCCTGCTCGAGATCCCAGTACTCGAGCTCGCGGAGCTCCTCCTCGGTGAGGCCCTCCCATCCGCCCACGTGGACGGCCGGGCCCATCGCGTGCACCGTCGTGGCAGCAACATCGGCCGAGACGCGGGCCCGCTTGGCGTTCGGTCCGAACGAACGGATCGCGCCGTCGTCGAACAGCGCCCAATGAGGGTGTGGGGTCAGCCGGGTGAGGTCCGGGTCGTCCGCACGGTCGACGTACGCGTCGTAGAGAGCAGTGAACTCTGCGATGGACCCGTCGATGTCGTCACCGATCAGAGCGGGGAACGGCTTGTTGTGGATGACGTGCTCTGGAGTGAGAACCCCGCGCCGGACCATGTCGGCCACCGCCTCGACCGAGTCCGCGTCGATGTTGGCCGCCGGTAGCGAGATCTGGGCACACCCCGCCGCCTGGCAGACACACCGCCGGGCAGCGGCGACACGAATCGGATCCGACGGAGTGATCGGGCGGAGAATCGACGGGCCGAAACTGTCGACGAGATGCTGCTCCGCCATGTCGACGAGGGCGATCGTCATCTCGTAGCTCTCGCGTGCGTCGTTGGCGAACGTGAACAGTCCGTGGTGCGACGACACGATGCCGTCGACGTCACCGAGCTGACCGATGACACCGGCGAACTGCTTCGCCAACACGAACCCCGGCATCACGTAGGGCAGCACGAGCACCCGCTCGCCGAAGATCTCGGCGAGCCGCTCCTGCCCGTCGGGCAGGTTCGACACGGTCACGATCGCATCGGCATGGGTGTGATCGACGAACGTGTACGGGACGAGGCCGTGGACGATGGCCTCGATCGACGGGTTGTTGGCGGTGGGGTCGAAGCGCGCCCGCAACAACTCGGCCACCATGTCGGCGTCGGTGAGAGTGTCGAGTTCGGCGAGACGCGTGACCGACTCGCGCTTCATCCCGGTGAACCCCTCGACTCCCATCGTGGCCAGGTCGAAGCCGCTGGCCTTGACGAAGACGCCGTCGTGGTGGTCTCCGAAGCGGTCGGTCGATGTGGCCTTGACCGACGTGTTGCCGCCACCGTGGAGGACGAGGGCGCGGTCCCCGCCGATCAACCGCGAGCTGTATGCACGGAGGTCGAGTGGGTTCCCGGTCGGGGCATCGGCGTCATTCCATCGGCTCTTCACTTGGCCGAAGCTCCGATCAGCGAGATCAGTTGATCGACAGCGGCATCGATGAACTCGGGGTCCTCGGCACCGGCTACGACCTCGACGAAGCGGACCGGCTCGGGCAGTGCGTCACGCAAGCCGTCGAGCAGTGCCCGGTCGGCTGCCGGGTCGACGAGGGCGCCGCCGGGGACCGAGTAGCTGCTGAGGCCGCGGCTCGGCGCCATGACGACGGTGTTGTCGCCCGCGTCGGCGAGACGCAGGGCGATGACGGCCGCGACGCCGGCCAGCTCTCCCGCGCTCGTGCGCGGCACGAGGATCATGGGGTTGTGGAAGGTGTACGTGCGATCGGCGTACTTGTCCGGCACCTCGTTGGGAGCGTCGAGCATGACGCCGATGTGGTCGGTGCCTCCGGGTACGACGACCTGTGGCAAGCCGAGTTCGGCGGCAACGGTGAGACGGTCCTCGTCGGCAGCACGGAGGCCCCCGAGTTCGGCGTCGCTGAGGTCGCCGAGCCCGTAGTCGAACACGGCGTCGATGACGCCCTCCCGCATGAGCTGTTCCATCGCCCGTCCACCCGACCCGACGGCATGGAACACGATCGACTCGTACCCGGCGGCATCGAGTCGCTCCATGGCCCGCATGGTGCCGGCGGTCAGCACGCCGAGGTTGGTGATCGCGACCACGGGACGGGTCCGTTCGGTGAGCCCGGCCCGTGGGACGGCGCCCATGCCGACTGCGGCGGCGGCCGCGTTCGCCAGCACCTGGCGCAGCAGCGGGTTCACCCCCAGGATGTCGCTCACCGAGAACATCATGGTGATGTCCTTGATCCCGACGTACGGCGATGTGTCGCCGGAGGCCATCGTCGACACCATGACCTTGGGGAACCCATAGGGCAGCGCCTGCATCACGCGCGACCCGTTGTTGGTCCCTTGCGTGCCGCCCAGCCCGACGATGGCGTCGATTGCTCCCGCTTCGGCGAGCTCGGTGGTGATGGCGATGGCCCCCGCAACCATGACCTCCGAGGCGACCTCGCGCGACGGGTCGACGCGCAGCTCGCTGAGGGGAGTCCCACCGCGCTCGGCGACGGCTTCGTTCGTGACGTCGACGTGCTGGTCGGTGTCCCCCACGACACCGATGTCGATGATGTGGGGGGTGCCGCCCGAGGTGGTGATGGCGTCGGCGAGGCATTGGACCTCGGCTGCCTTGGTGTCCATCGTGGCCAGAACTGCAACTGTGGTCATGGTGTTCTCCTGCGGTGAATGGTGCGTGTTCCGTCGTTGTCGTTCGGCTTCTCGGAGAACCGCAGCGCGGCGAACCCTTCGGCCGCCGCGGTGACCGCTCTCTCGATCGGTAGCCGCTCGGTCGACGAGCCCGTCCAGAAGCCGTCGGCCGAGGTGTGGTCGAGCATGTACTGGGCGTCCTCGACCGTTTCCATCGCCGCGCCGTGGCAGACGAAGAGGGTCTCGGGGGCGATCTCACGGAGCTTGGAGAGGACGGCCTCGGCGTTGGCCGCAGTTGCCTCGAGGTCGATGCCGCTGTCGTAGCCGGAGAGGCCGCCCTTCGTGGTGCCCGAATGGAAGCAGAACACATGGGGCTGGGCTTCCTCGCAGATCCGCATCGCGTCCTCCTCGGTGAACGCGAGCCCGATCGAGACCATCTCCATCTGTTCCTTGGCGAACTGGAGCATCTCGATCTCGTTGTCGATCGTGATCCCGGCGCTCGTGAGCACCTTGTAGATCTCGGAGTCGTGGTCGACGTAGCTGATCGACGGGCCGATGTTCGAGACCGACTGCACACCCATCCGCTCGAGGTCGTCGAGCACCATGGCCATGTCGCGCAGAGGGTCGTTGGCGTTGATGCACGCACACACGAACGAGTCCCCGTTGAGCGCCGGCATGATGTCCTCACGCGTGTAGTCGAGTGTCTGCTTGTTCGAGTCGAGGATCGGCCACATCATCGACATGGTTCCCATGCCGTTGGCCCGCAGCCGTGCACCGGAGAACGTGTTGATGCAGTCGGTCCCGGCTTTCTCGAGCAGCTTGGCCACCAGGCCGGACCCGGCGCTGGCAATCATGATGGGAAGTCCCGCCTCCTTCTTCTTGTTCAGCCGATCGAGGATCTGTTCGGTGGTCGGGCGGGCGGTGATCATGGTTCAGTCTCCAGTTGCTCGAACTTCCTGGCGGCGACCGGCCGAGACGAACGAAGTGATGGCGTGGGTGAGAAAGTCCTGGTGCGCCTCGGGTTCGAGGTAGCGAGGCGGGGCCAGCAGGGAGGTGGCGTCAGGTAGCGCGGCTGCAACTGCGCCGGCGATGTGCACGGGATGCAGCCGGTCGTGTTCCGTCGAGACGACGAGTGCCGGTTGAGTGATGTCGGCGAGGTCGCGCAGGTCGTCGACCGGGGAGGAGTCGACCATGGCCGACAACACATCGGCCCGTCCGGTGGCGGCGACGCCGTCGATCGCGTTGGCAACACTTGCCGCGGCGAGAGGTTCGCACTCGACCATGAGCTGGTAGCGCGCGTCGGAGGACAGCAGCTCGCGCGCGCCACCGGGGCCGTCGGACGAGATCCACTCACCGATGTCGGCGACGAGGTCGAGGTGGGGCCGTGCCGGCCGGTCCGTCCACGCCGGGCGTACGAGCACGAGTGACGACACCCGATCGGGGAAGTCGCGAGCGATTCGAAGCGAGATGCCCGCGCCCATCGAGATGCCGCCGAACGTGGCAGTGCCGATCTCGAGTTCGTCGAGGAGGTCGACGACGGCGTGGGCGAACGATCCGAAGCTCAGTGGAACCGTCGAGGCAGCCGAGCCGCCGTGGGCCGGTGCGTCGATGGGGAGGCGTTCGACGCCATCGACCGCGGCAACCGCCGCGCCCGCCTGTGCCCGTGATGCGCCGAGACCGTGGAGGAACACGAGGCGATCTCCCTCGCCGTCGCGCGAGAAGGCGAGGGCTTGCCCGGCCTCCCCTCGATGCTGCTTCTCCATCGCTACTACCCCCCGTTTCGGCCGCAACTCGGCCCGTTGCACTGTAAGAACTGAGCGGTGTGCTGTCAGGTGCCATAGGAGCTAGTGCCATCGCACTAGTGGTACTCGGCCGTCGGGTCGGCTCCAGGCGGCTGATGGGTGGGTAACCGCTGAGGGCCTGTGGCGGTGGGCGGGGCGTTTCGTGTTTGGTTCGCCGGTTTAGGATTCCGTAAGCGGAAATCGGGACTCGATCGGCGCGTTCCGGCGTTTCCTGTTCCCGTGACCGACACATCGACCCCTCCATCGCCCGGCCTCGAGCAGTCCGGATCCGAACCGGCCTGGCGCCGCCTGCTCGGCGAGATCACACGTTTCGAGATGGTCGTCTTCGCAGTGATCGCCGGGATCATGCTGCTGCTCGTCCTCATCGAGCCGAACATCCTCGAGGCCCCGTTCGAGAACGAACGCACGCTCCTGTTCACGTTCGGTGGCACCGCACTCGCCGCGCTCGCCTACGCCGCCATGCTCTGGACCAGGATCCACCCTGTCGTGCGGGTGGTGGCGCTCGTCGTACCGTTCGCCCTCGTCAACTGGTGGCTGATCTCCCCGTACTTCATCGACGACGTGGTCGACGAGGAGTTCTCCACCTCGATCTCCGAGCAGGTCGCCACTCCCGACGAGCCGGCCGAGGCGGAACCAGCCGATCCGGCCACGACCATCGCTGCCGAGCAAGAACCGGCGGTCACCGAGCCGGCCGAGGAGGCTCCTGCCGAAACCGAACCTCCAGCCGAGCCGGCGCAGGAGGAGGAGCCGGCCCCCACCGAGCCGCCCGCGCCCACCGGCCCGGTGCTGCTCGGCGCCGGCCAGTTCGTCGGTCTCGCCGGTCACGAAGGAACGGGTGACGCCGGCATCTTCCAGAACCCCGATGGAACGCTCGTACTCCGGTTCGAGAACTTCGACATCGAGAACGGCCCCGACCTCGAGGTATACCTCGTTCCCGGCGCGGACCAGACTTCACTGACCGATGGGTCGGTCCACCTCGGCGCCCTCAAGGGCAACATCGGCGACCAGAACTACGAATTGCCCCCTGGAACGGAGCTCACTCCCGGGCCGTACACGGCTCTCGTGTGGTGCGAGGCGTTCAGCGTCGAGTTCGTCGGCGCCACCGTCGTCGTCCCCGATCTCTGAGCAGCCGTCCGAAGCGAGTCGTCGTCCCCCCGCCGCCGTAACCTGTCGGCGGGGGAATGACGATGAATCCTGGGGTTGGGCCGACCGATCGTGCCGAAGAGGTTCGGGAGCTGTACCGGTCGCTGCTCCAGGGCGGTGAGCTGTCGGGTGGCGACGCGCTCGCCGCCAGCCAGCGAATGCTGCAGGTCCTGATGGACTCGATGACCAATGCGGTGTTCTGGAAGGACACGGGTTCCCGGTATCTCGGCTGCAACAACGTGTTCGCCAAGTTCGCCGGGTTCGACCCCGACGTCCTCATCGGTAAGTCCGACCTCGACATGCCCTGGGCCGAGGACGCCGAGTTCGACTCCGAATGGTTCATGGACTGGGACCGGGTCGTGATGGAGAGCGGCGAGCCACGGTTCGGGATCCTCGAACGTCTGATGCGCGCCGACGGCGAGGTGCGCTGGCTGGAGACCAACAAGGTTCCGCTCCGCGAAGCCAACGGCGACATCATCGGCGTCCTCGGAACGTTCGAGGACGTGACCGAACGTCGCAACGCCGAAGACGAGCTCAAGCTCACCCTCGACGAGCTCGACGACAGGGTCCAACGCCGCACGACCGAGCTCGAGCGGGCCAACGAGGCACTGCGCCGCGAGGTGGAGGACCGGATCCGTCTGCAGGCGGGTGAACGCCAGCAGCGCGCCTACGCGGAAGCGCTGCGTGACACCGCTGCCGCCATGTCGAAGACGCTGGGTGTGGAGGCGGTCACCGAGCAGGCGCTCTTCGGTGTGGAACGTCTCGTCTCCAACGACCTCGCCGCCATCATCCTGGTCAGGGCCAATGGCGAGCCCGAGCTCATCCACGAGACCACGTCGTACGGCTACGTCGACCACCCCATCGACTCGGCGTCGATCGATGTCGCTGCGCTGTCGATCGTCGAACAACTGGGCGACGAGGCGGGGCCTGTGGTGATCGAGGACCCGGAACGCTCCATCGGCCCCGCCCGTTCGGTGCTCGGCGCCCGCATGCAGGTCGCCGACAAGGTGATCGGCTATCTCCTCGTGGAGAGTGTCACGGCGGAGTTCTTCTCCGACTCCCATGCCGACCGCCTCCGGGCGGTCGCCGACCAGGCCGGCGCGGCACTCTCCAACGCCCAGCTGGCGGGCCGGGTCTCGGAGCTGGCGGCGGCCGAGGAACGTCAACGCCTGGCCCGGGATCTGCACGACGCGGTCAATCAGACGCTGTGGACGGCCGCTCTCACTGCCGAGTCCCTCCTCACCCAGGTCGACGGGGACTCGCAGATCGCCACCCGCGTCGACCGCCTGCGGAAGCTCACGCGGGGTGCCCTCTCCGAGATGAGAGCGCTTCTGCTCGAGCTGCGCCCACTGGAGCTGGCCGGTGTCGACCTCGGTGAACTGATCGGTCACCTCGTCACGGCCCTCGAGGGCCGCCGTTCCCTCGACGTCCAGGTCGAACTCGACGCGTTGAAGCTCGAACCCGAAGCCCATGTCGCTCTCTACCGAATCGCGCAGGAGGCGATCTCCAACGTCGCCCAGCACGCCGAGGCCGAGACCCTCCGGGTGCGGCTGCATGCCGGCCCGCCCGTGGAGCTGGTGGTCGAGGACGACGGGACCGGATTCGACTACGACCGGCTCCCCGCGGGACACTTCGGGCTGCGCAACATGCGCGACCGGGCCGGTGCCATCGGTGCCGACTTCTCGATGTACAGCGAACCCGAGAGGGGAACGACCGTGAGGGTGGTGTGGCAGCCGTGAGTGCGATCCGGGTTCTCGTGGTCGACGACCACGACCTGCTGCGCGAAGGCGTCAGCGCGTGCCTGAATTCCTTCCACGACATCGAGGTCGTCGGTGAAGCCAACAACGGCGCCGCGGCGATCGAGTCCGTCGCCGAGCTGACACCCGATGTCGTCGTCATCGACATGGTGATGCCCGTCCTCGACGGATCGAATGCGATTCGCGCCCTGAGGTCGACGCACGAAGACCTCGGGATCATCGCCCTCTCCAGCTTCTCCGAGGGTGAACGGGTCCGCGAGGCCCTCGATGCAGGAGCGAACGGCTATCTCGTGAAGTCGGTCGACGCCGACTCGCTGGCACGCGCGGTGCGCAGCGCCGCCGCCGGCCAAGGGAGCTTCTCGCCCGAGGCCACCCAGGCGCTCACGGCAACCGATGGCGTCGACCGGCTGGGGGCCCTCACGGCACGTGA
>CBFCWZ010000067.1:0-13508 GCA_965601935.1 uncultured Ilumatobacteraceae bacterium | reverse complement strand
TACGTCGGCGAGGACGTCGAGAACATCCTCCTCAAGCTCATCCAGGCCGCCGACTTCGACGTGAAGCGGGCCGAGACGGGCATCGTCTACATCGACGAGATCGACAAGGTCGCCCGGAAGAGCGAGAACCCGTCGATCACCCGCGATGTGTCGGGTGAGGGCGTGCAGCAGGCTCTGCTGAAGATCCTCGAGGGCACCCAGGCCTCGGTGCCCCCTCAAGGTGGCCGCAAGCACCCGCACCAGGAGTTCATCCAGATCGACACCACCAACGTGCTGTTCATCTTGGGTGGGGCCTTCGCCGGTCTCGAGGAGATCATCGAGAACCGGATCGGCCACAAGGGTGTCGGATTCCACGGCACAGTCCGCAGCCAGGTCGAGCGCGACCCCGGCGAACTGTTCGCCCAGGTGCTGCCCGAAGACCTCGTGAAGTACGGGATGATCCCCGAATTCATCGGCCGTCTCCCCATGGTGGGGGCGGTGCGTAGCCTCGATGGTGACGCTCTCGTGCAGATCCTCACCGAGCCGAAGAACAGCCTGGTCAAGCAGTACGCCAAGATCTTCGGCTTCGAAGACGTCGAACTCGAGTTCACCGACGACGGTCTCCAGGCAGTCGCCGACCAGGCCCTTCTGCGGGGCACCGGTGCCCGCGGCCTGCGGGCGATCATGGAAGAGGTTCTCCTCAACACCATGTACGACCTGCCGGGCCGCACCGACATCGGCAAGGTCGTCATCGATGCCGACACGGTGCGCAACAAGGTCAACCCCTCACTCGTGCCGCGCAAGGCCGCCCGCCAGCGCAAGGCCGCATCCTGAGCGGCGCCGCAGCGCGCTGGTCCCGCGGTTTCGGCCGTAGCCTCCCCGCTCGATGATGGACATCGCCGCCGCGCTGGCGTACCTCGACGATCACGCCTCGTACCAGAAGACGGGGCGGATCGACTCCCCGTCGACCGAGGTCATCGAGGCCTTCTGCGCGGCGATGGGCGATCCCCAGCACGCCTGCCCGGTCATCCACGTCACCGGTACCAACGGCAAGGGCTCGACGGTGCAGATGATCTCTCGCCTGCTCGCGGCGAACGGACTCACGGTCGGCACCTACACGAGCCCCCACGTGGAGCGGGTGAACGAGCGGTTCAAACGCAACGGTGAGCCGATCGCCGACGAGGAGTTGGCTGAGCTGATCTCCGCCGTGGCCGACCTCGAGCCGCTCGTGGGACACCGCCCGAGCTATTTCGAGATCCTCACCGCAGCGGCCTTTCGCTGGTTCGCCGACATCGCCGTCGACGTGGCCGTCGTGGAGGTCGGCATCCTCGGCAAGTGGGATGCCACCAACGTGGTGGACGCACAGGTCGCCGTCGCCACCAACATCGGCATGGACCACACCGAGTTCGCCGGGCCGACACTCGTCGACATCGCGACCGAGAAATCGGGAATCGTGAAGCCGGGGAGTGCGGTCATCGTGGGAGAGACCCGACCCGAACTCGTCGACATCTTCCGTCACGCCGGAGGCGCGAGCGTGCTCGAGCGAGGGGACGACTTCGAGACGGTGTCGAACTCGTTGGCCGTGGGCGGTCGACTCGTCGACCTTCGTACGCCGACCACGATCTACCCCGACGTGTACCTCCCTGTGAACGGGGCGCACCAGGGAGACAATGCTGCGGTGGCGCTCACAGCCGTCGAGACGTTCTTCGCTGCACCACTTCCGGCCGATGTCGTCGAGGAGGGGTTCGGTGCCGTCGAACTCCCGGGTCGCTTCGAGATCATGAACCGCCAACCGCTCGTGATCATCGATGGCGCCCACAACCCGCCAGGGGGCGACAATTGTGCCCAGGTGTTCTTCGACGACTTCGGCCCCGAAGGGCGCCGTCTCCTCGTCGTGGGGACCCTCCGCGAGCCCGGCGAGATGCTCGCCGCTCTCCGGGCCGACGAATTCGACCTCGTGTTCGCCTGCACGGCCCCGTCGCCGCGCGGTGTGAACGCCGAAGTGGTCGCAGCGGCAGCCCGCGAGCTCGGCTGCGACGACGTCGTCACCTTCGACACCGTCGAAGACGCCTGCCGCCGCGCCCTCGACTACGCCGACGCCGACGACGCCATCCTCGTCACCGGCAGCCTCTACACCGCCGGCGCCGCCCGCCCCGTCTTCTAACGGTGTCAGACACCTGTTGCAGCTCTGCGTTGCAGGTTGAGCCGGAGTTGACGCACCCCATCCGTACGTTCGGGGTATGGGACGGAAACTGAGACTCGACGGCGCCGGTACCTGGCATCACGTGATGAACCGCGGATCGGGACGGAGAACGGTGTTCGCGAACGACGACGAACGCCGGCTCTTTCTGGCGCTGCTCGCCGAGGTGGGGGAGAGCACAGGCATCGACACGCATGCGTACTGCCTCATGGGCAACCACTACCACCTGCTCCTCCGTAGTGCCGACGGCTCCCTGTCGTCAGCGATGAAGCAGCTGTCGTCCGGCTACACGCGCCGGGTCAACACATGGCGGGACGTCGACGGCCCCATCTTCCGGGGCCGGTTTCATTCCGTGCTCGTCGACGAGGTCGAGCACCTTCAACAGCTCTGTCGCTACATCCACCGCAACCCGGTCGACGCAGGTGTGGTGGAGTCGGCGCGGCAGTACCGCTGGTCGAGCCTTCCGGCGCTGATCGGCGATCGTCGGCCGCCGGCGTTTCTCCACACGTCGACGGTGCTCAGCTGGTTCGCGGACCGTCCCGAGAGACTGCTCGCCTTCGTCGACGATCCGGAGGGCTCGGTGCCCCAGGTGGTGTCGACGGTCGTTGATGCCGCAGCAGGTGCGTGCGGTGGCGACGGTGGAATCGGAGCGGTCCCCGAACTCGACCAACTCGAGGGATGGGTCGAGGTCGAGTTCGAGTGTGGTCGGGGAGGCACCCGAAGCGTGACCGCCGGCTCGTGCAATCTGGCGCGACTCGCCACGATGCTGGTGGCGGTCGACGAACTCCGGCTGAGCACGTCTGAACTCGCTGGTGTGTTCGGTGTCGCACCAGGGACCGTCCGCAGCAGCGTTGCGCGAGCCAGGAGGAGAAGGGCATCGGACCCCGCATTCGATGCAGCGGTCGCCGCGATCGAGAGCCGATGCGACCGTCGGGCGGCCTGAGTGCGCACAGCTGCAACAGGAAAGCTGCAACAGGTGTCTGACACCGATTGTCGTCGGTAGGTTGCCGGAATGGCTGATCGCACTCTTGTTCTCCTGAAGCCCGACGCGGTGGAGCGGAAGCTCGTCGGCGCGGTGATTTCGCGGTTCGAGGCGAAGAACCTCGACATCGTGGCGATGGATCTCCGCCAGCTCGACGACGACACTCTCGCCCGTCACTACGAGGAGCACGTCGAGAAGCCGTTCTACGGCGATCTCGTCGAGTTCATGAGCCGGGGTCCCGTGGTGGCGATGGTCGTCGAGGGGCCGGAGGACACCTGGGAGGTGGTGCGCACGATGATGGGCGCCACGAACCCGCGTTCCGCCGCTCCTGGCACGATCCGCGGTGACCTGGGCATTCTCTTCACCGAGAATTTGGTGCACGGGAGCGATTCCCTCGCCTCTGCGACACGTGAGATCGGCATTTTCTTCCCCGATCTGTAACATTCTTGGGTCGGACTCCTGGCAGCGTTGACGCGCCGGAGTCACCCGGTTTCACAGTTCTCGAAGGAGGGCCACAGATGGCCCGCAGCAACCCATTGAGCCTTGGTCGTGATCTCGCGATCGACCTGGGCACCGCCAACACCCTCATCTACGTACGCGGCCAAGGTGTCGTGCTCGACGAGCCGTCGGTCGTGGCCATCAACGCCAACGACGGGCGTCCGGTGGCGGTGGGTCTCGAGGCCAAGCGGATGATGGGTCGCACCCCGAACCACATCAAGGCCATCCGCCCCCTGAAGGATGGCGTGATCGCGGACTTCGAGGTCTGCGAGAAGATGCTGCGGTACTTCATCCAGAAGGTTCATGCATCGCGTTGGAGCAAGCCGCGCATGGTCATCTGCGTCCCGTCGGGGATCACCGGCGTCGAGCAGCGGGCCGTGCAGGACGCCGCTGAGTACGCCGGAGCCCGCAAGCCGGTTCACATCATCGAAGAGCCGATGGCCGCCGCGATCGGCGCCGACCTCCCGGTTCATGAGCCGTCCGGGAACATGATCGTCGACATCGGCGGCGGCACGACCGAGGTGGCCGTCATCTCGCTCGGCGGGATCGTCACCGCCCAGTCGGTGCGCGTCGCCGGTGACGAACTCGACGAGGCGGTGCTCCAGTACGTGAAGAAGGAGTACTCCCTCGCCATCGGTGACCGCACGGCCGAGGAGGTCAAGATCCAGATGGGTTCGGCCTGGCCGATGGAGGAGGAGCTCACGGCCGACATCCGCGGTCGCGACCTCATCTCCGGCCTGCCGCGGACGATCCAGCTCACCACCGAGCACGTGCGTGAAGCCCTCGCCGAGCCGATTGCTGCCATTGTGGACTCCGTGAAGACAACGCTCGACAAGACCCCGCCCGAGTTGGCGGCCGACATCATGGAGGACGGCATCACCGTCACCGGTGGCGGAGCGCTCCTCGGTGGTATCGACGAACGGCTCCGCCACGAGACGGGGATGCCCATCCGTCTGGACAACGAGCCGCTCTACAGCGTGGTGATCGGTTCCGGGCGAGCACTCGAGAACATCGACGCCATGCGCGGCTTGATGTCGCTCGGCGGCGACGACTGACTCATCGGCCGCGGGAGGCCGACACACAGATGCGGATCTACTCAATCGGTCGGCGACGCGTGATTCTGGCGCTGCTGCTCACAGCAGCGCTGCTCCTTGCGATCGACCTCAACGGCACCACGATGTTCGATCGTGTGCGTGACGGGTTCTCGCGCGTCATGTCCCCGATCGAGGACGCTGCCGAGGTGGTCACCGAGCCGGTGCAGAGAGCCTGGCGGGCGATCGCCGAGTACGACGACCTGCAACGCGAGAACGAGGCGCTCCAGGACCAGGTCGACCGCCTGATCGGCACCCAGGCATCGGCCCAGGCGAGCGTGCTCGAGTACCAGGAGCTGCGCGCTCTGTTCAACCTTCCCTCGCTGTCGGGGATCGACACCGAGGTCGCCCAGGTGATCGGCCGGAGCCCGAGCAACTTCGACCAGATCGTCGAGATCAACAAGGGCCGCAATGCCAACGTGGCCGTCGGCATGCCGGTCGTGAATCAGGCCGGGCTCGTCGGACGGGTCACGAGCGTCACCGACGAGACGGCCAAGGTGATGCTGATCACGGACGCCCGCTACACCGTCGCGGTCGAGATCGTTGCCGGCACCGGCGAGGAGATGGAGCCGACCCGGAACACCTCGCCATCCGGACGGACCAACAGCGAGTTGCGCGATCTCGCCTCGACGACGACCACCACCGACGCCGTTCCCGGGAACGAGAACGGCGATGGTCAGAACGCCGACACCGAGACCGACACCGACACCACATTGCCCGATGCGTCGTCGGTGACCACCGTCCCCGGAACGACTGCTCCCCCCACGACCGTGCCCGAGCCGGAAACGACCTCCGCCACGAGCACCACGACGACGACCACCACCACGGTTCCCGAACTCGTCGAGAAGGAGTTCGGGGCACTGGGGGGCCGGGGGAGCGAGCGTCTGCCCCAGGTCCGCTTTCTCCAGGACAACCCGTCACTCGCCGTGCTCGCGGTGGGCGATCTCGTCGAGACGGCAGGCGGGTCGGAGAGCCTCGCGCCGCCGAACATCCCGGTGGGTCGAGTCGTGAACCGTGCGGACCGTCCGGGGGTCGCCGGCCCGCTGCTCGAGGTCGAGCCCCATGCCGATCTCTCGAAGTTGAACTTCGTCCGCGTCGTGCTCTACCGCCCACTGTCCGAGGTCGCGGAGTGACGCCCGCACGCGGCACGCGCCGCACTGGGCGCCCACACGGTGATGCTCGGGGAGAAGATCGGCCGAGCCCAGGACGCTGATGATCGCTGCGCTCGTCCAAGGTCCTGTCATCCGGCTCGTCCCGGTCGGAATCCTGCTGCTCGCGCTCCAGCGGACCTTCTTCGTGGAGGTCACGATCGCCGGAGTCGTCATCCAACTCCTGACCGCCTTCGCCGCTGCCTGCGGCGCTGCGGGAGGTTCGGAGTCGGGGGCGCTGGCGGGCTTCATCATGGGCTTGATGTGGGATCTCGCCGAGGGCGGCCCTTTGGGGGCCACCTCGCTGGCGATGGCGACCGCTGGCATCGTGGCCGGGCTTCTCGCTCTGATCACCGTCGATCCGCAGTGGTGGTTGGCGGCTCTCTTCACCGGCCTCGGGACCGCGGTCGGTGAGGTCATGGTTCCCGTCGTGCGGTTCTTCATCGGTGAGCAGGATCCGTTCGTGGGGCGTCTCTGGGTGATCGTCCCTGTCGTCGGTGTCGCCGGAATGGTGCTCAGCCCGCTCCTGGTGCCTCTGGCCAGATGGTGCTTCCGAATCAGGCGTGCCGACTGGCAGGCGGTCGCCCAAGCTGCCGAAGCGGCCGACGCGGCCTGACCAGGGCCCCTCTCGGCCTCACCGGGAGACCCGTTACCTGACGACCCGGTGACGACGGCATGTCAGCCGTGTGAAGCCTGTCGCGGAGGGGCGCCACCGATCGGCGCGATCCGCCGGGCAGAATGGTGCGATGGCTGTCGACAAGCGCGCCACCCGCCTCGGAGTGCTCGCCCTGGTGGGCGTGATCCTCCTCGGCATCGTCGGCGCCCGCCTGTGGTTCCTTCAGGCCGTCCAGGCCGAGGAACTCCAGGCCCAGGTCAACACGACCAAGCTGCGCACCGTTCCGCTGCTTCCCGAGCGGGGTCGCATCTTCGACGCCGACGGCCGGATCCTCGCCGACAACGAACGCGTCCTCACCGTCGGGGTCGACTGGGAGGTGCTCCGCCGTTCCGACGACCGGTCCGAGATCTTCCGGCGCCTGTCGGGATGGATCGACGTTCCCGTCGAGGAGATGGAGGGGCGCTTCCAGAGCAACGTGTACAGCCCCTTCCTTCCGATGCCCGTGGTCGAAGACATCGACGAGCCGACTGCCATCGCCATCATGGAGCGGATCGAGGATCTGCCGGGTGTCCAGATCATGGAGGACTCGCGGCGCGTCTACCCGTATGCCCCGTTGGCCAGCCACCTCGTGGGCTACATGGGCCGGATCACCGCCGAGACGAAGGACGCCTACCAGGACGCCGGCTACAACCTCAATGAGCGCGTGGGGCAGTTCGGCATCGAACTGAGCTTGGAGGAGGAACTCCACGGCAAGTGGGGCTACGTCACCTACGAGGTCGACAACGCCAGCCGGATCGTGAGCGAGGTCGAGAGAGTCCCGGCGGTCAACGGTCGCGACGTTCAGCTCACGATCGACCTCGACCAGCAGCAGTACGCGGAGCAGAACCTCGAGACGATGCTCCAGAAGCGTCGTCTCGCCACCGCCACCAACCCGCGCGACGCCGAGACCGACTACAAGACCCTCGTGTTCCGCGATTATCCACGCGAGGTGCCGTACAAGGCGCCGGCGGGGGCGGTGGTCGTCCAGAACTGGGAGACGGGTCACATCATCGCGATGGCGTCGTACCCCACGTTCGACAACCGATGGTTCGAATCGGATCTCGGTGGCGGCAAGTTCGAGGAGATCTTCCCGGCGGTCGACGAGAACGGCGACCCGATCGACCCCGACGAGTCGATCCTCGTGAACCGGGCGATCCAGGGCCGATACAACCTCGGTTCGACGTTCAAGCCGTTCGTGGCCTATGCCGCGCTGAACACCGAGCTGTTCACGACCGGCGACTACTACGTCGACACCGGCACCTACAAGATGAACTCGGTCGAGGCGTGGCGGTGCGAATCGGGGCTCGTCCGGTGCGTCTACAAGAACGCCACCTGTCCGAACCTTCGACCGTGTGTGTACGGCGCTGTCGACGTGGAGACCGCGCTCGCCGTGTCGAGCGACGCGTTCTTCTACCGCATCGGCGAACTGATCATGACGGAGAACGACTACCAGCCGATCCTGCAGGAGCAGGTGCGGTTGTTCGGGTTCGGTGCCGATACGGGGATCGCCCTGCCCTTCGAGTTCGACGGCACGGTTCCCGACGCGGAGTTGAAGGCGCGCTACGCCGAGCTGGGCGTCATCAGCGAAGAGGAGGGCAGCGGCTACTTCACCGGCGACAACGTGCAGTTGGCGATCGGTCAGGGCCTCCTTTCGGCGACCCCACTCCAGCTCGCCAACGCGTACTCTGCCATTGCCAACTATGGCTTCGTGATGAAGCCGGAGATCGTCAAGGCGATCTACGCTCCGGGCGTTCCCGACGCCTCCGAGCCGGGCTTCGCCGACCTCTCGAAGGGCCGGCTGGCGGAAGAACCGAACATCCGCGGCGAGGTGGTACGCGAGATCCCGATGACCGAGGAGATCCGCAACGAGATCAGCCGCGGGCTGCGCCGCGTGATCACCGGTCCCGGCACGGTCAGCGACTACTACCACTCGACCACCGGCGAGAAGCTGTTCCGCACCTACCCGTCGTCGGCGATCCCGGTGGGGGGCAAGACCGGTACCGCGCAGGGCCAGGGGAACTACCCCTGGACCGACTCCTCGGCGTTCGCCGCCTACAGCATCGACCCCGAGCGGCCGTACACCGTGGCCGCGTACCTCGAGAAGTCCGGGTACGGCTCCCAAGCAGCCGCCCCAGTCGTGAAGTGCACGTTCCTGCAGCTGTCCGGTCAGACCCAGGCCGACCCGGTGGTGCTGTCCGATCCGCTCGACCCCGACTCGACCGACGCGGCGCCGCGGAAATACCTGCGCGACACCTCCTGCTACAAGGGTGAGTTCAGCACTGTCCGCCTCATCGAGTGATCACGGCCTGACGACCCACCCATGACCACTTCCTTCCTCTCGCGCAAGCCTGATTCGGGCCTGGGCAACATCAACGCCCGTCCCAGCCACCCGGGCCGCAACATCGACTGGGTCCTGATGACGGCCCAGTTCGTGCTCACCGTCGCCGGGGGGTTCATCGTCTTTTCCGCATCCCGTACCCGCGTCGCCGACGACCCCTATGCCTACGCCACCCGCCAGGTGGTGTTCGCCATCGTCGCCACCGTCGTGATGTTCGTGGTGATGGCAGTCGACTACGAGTGGTGGAAGGACCGGGCGCGAACGCTCTACATCTTCACCCTGCTCCTGCTGGCCGGCTTGTTCGCGCTGGGTCTGGCCACGGGTCAGGATCTCATCTCGTTCGACCTCGGCCCGTTCAACATGCAGCCTGCCGAGCTGGCCAAGTTCACGACGCTGTTGATGCTCGCGGTCTACCTCGCAGAAGAGGACACCGACACGGTGTCGTACCCGCGTTTTCTCGGGGGTCTGATCATCGTCGGGGCCCCCTCGGTGTTGGTGATCATCCAGCCCGACCTCGGGTCGGCTTCTGTGATCGTGTCGCTGGCGATGGGCATCCTGCTCGTGGCGGGGGCGAAGATCCGCTACATCCTCCTCATCTCCCTCCTCGCGCTGACCACGGTCGCCGCGGCGTTCATCGGGAACCTCGTCGACCGCTACCAGATCACCCGGATCGAAGCTCTCATCAACCCGACGGGTGTGGACTCCGACTTCACCTACCAGGCCGAGAACGCCAAGCGGGCGTTCGGTACCGGTGGCATCTGGGGTAAGGGCTGGTTGCAGGGGCCGCTCACCAACGGCCGCGACATCCCGGTGATGTGGGCCGACTTCCCGTTCGCCGCGGTGGGCGAGCAGTTCGGGTTCGCGGGCTCGGTGGCGCTCCTCGCCGTGTTCGCCGTGGCTCTCGTGCGCATCTGGCGGATCGCTCATCTTTCACGCGACCTGCTCGGCACCTACATCTGCGCCGGTGTGTTCACGATGTTGCTCTGGCAGGTCTTCCAGAACGTCGGGATGACCCTCGGCATCATGCCGGTCACGGGTCTGCCACTGCCGTTCATCTCCTACGGCGGATCGGGCCTGCTCGTGTACTTCGCCCTGCTCGGGCTGGTCCAGAGCGTGCACATGCGGCGAATGGCCTGATCACATCGATTGCCCCGCCTCGGAGCACGTGCCCCGATGTCCGGTGCGGCCGGCCCGGACGCCCTGCCCCTCGGGTCGGCGTTCCGGTCGGGGGCGGCCTGTCCCCGTCCGCGGACGTGTCCACCGCGTTGCGTACGTGTCCGGACCGGTCGGGTCGGGACGCTCGGCGCGACCGTCGGGGAGTCCGTGCATGCGAAGAGGGCGACCTGGCGTGGCGTCCGGGCGCGGTCAGAGAGCCCTCGACGATCATGGCGGTAGAATCCGGCCGGTCATGATCGTCTGGCCGCAGCTCGAACCGCTGCTCGCGCGTGTGCAGAAACCGGCCCGCTACATCGGCCTGGAAGACGGAGCACAGGAACCCCGCCACACCGAGGGCAAGGTTGCGTGGCTCGTGGCGTACCCCGACACCTACGAGATCGGGTTGCCCAACCAGGGCCTGCAGATCCTCTACGAGATCCTGAACGAACGGAACGACGCGGTCGCCGAGCGGACCTACGCCCCGTGGACCGACCTCGAAGCCGAGATGAGGGTCCACGACCTCCCGCTGTTCTCGGTCGACACCCACCGTTCCGCCGACGAGTTCGACGTGATCGCGTTCAACCTCTCGGCGGAGCTCGTCTACACCAACGTCCTGAACATGTTGGACCTCGCCGGTACCGCTGTGCGGTCCCGGGAACGGGGGAGCGACGATCCGTTCGTCATCGTCGGCGGGCACGCGGCGTTCAACCCGGAGCCCCTCGCCGACTTCATCGACGCGGCGGTGCTCGGCGACGGCGAGGAGGTCATCGGGGAGATCACCGACGTGCTCCACGGTTGGATTGCCGGCGGTCGCACCGACCGGGCCGATGCGCTACGCGGACTGGCGCAGGTTCCCGGCGTGTACGTGCCGTCGCTGTACGAGGTCGCCTACGGCGACGACCGCCGGATCGATCACATCGAGCCGATCGACTCTGCCGCGCCCGACACCGTCGACAAGCGCACCGTGGCCGACCTCGCCGAGTGGCCCTTTCCACGCAATCCGCTGGCCCCGCTCACCGAGGTGGTCCACGACCGCCTGAGCGTCGAGGTCTTCCGCGGCTGCACCCGCGGGTGCCGGTTCTGCCAGGCCGGGATGATCACCCGGCCGGTGCGTGAACGCCCGGCCGAGCAGGTGCGAACCATGATCGCCGACGGTCTCCGCCGCACCGGCTACGACGAGGTCAGCCTGACCTCGCTGTCCACCGCCGATTTCAGCGACATCGAGCCCGTCATCGAGGGCGTGCTGGACGATCAGGGGGCCGGTGACGCCGCCGACGGTCTCGGCTCCGGCTGCGGGACCACCATCAACCTGCCGTCGCTGCGGGTCGACGCCTTCACCGTCGGGCTCGCCGGCCAGGTCAACTCCGGTCGCCGCTCGGGGCTCACCTTCGCCCCAGAGGCCGGCACCTGGCGTCTCCGTCAGGTGATCAACAAGCTGATCATCGACGACGATCTGTTCGGCGCTGCCGAGTCAGCGTTCTCATCGGGCTGGACCCGGCTGAAGCTCTACTTCTTGATCGGCCTGCCCACCGAGACCGACGACGATGTGATGGGGATCGCCCGTCTCGCCCAGCGCTGCGTCGAGATCGGTCAGCGACACACCTCCCGGGCATCGGTCACGCTGAGCGTGGGCGGATTCGTGCCGAAGGCCCACACACCGTTCCAGTGGTTCGGTCAGAACACCGAGGAGGAGTTGCGTCGCAAGGTCGGCCTGTTGCGCGATGCGACCCGTCGCAACGGCAGGGTCAACCTCAAGTGGCACGATCCGGCCGCCAGCACCATCGAGGGGCTGGCCAGCCGGGGCGACCGTCGCATGGGGCCGGTCATCGAGCGGGTGTGGCGTGCAGGTGGCACGTTCCAGGAGTGGGGCGAGCACTTCGACGTCTCGCTGTGGCATCAGGCGTTGGCCGACGAGGGCCTGACCCTCGAGGATTTCGTGCTCCGCCACCGCGACGACGCCGAGGTGCTGCCGTGGAGCCATCTGACGGCAGGGCTCCACTCCGACTTCCTGTGGGACGACTGGCAAGCAGCCCTCGCCGAGAGCGGGGTCGAGGATTGCCGGTGGACGCCCTGTTACGACTGCGGGGTCTGCACCGGCTACGGCATCGAACACGTCGTCGCCTCGCCGGTTCCGCCGGCGGGAGGCAGTCAGGGCACCGGCCAGGATCTGCCACCAGTGCCTGTCGCCCTCGGGCGAGCAAGTGCGCGCGAACCGGTGGGCACGTCGTGAAGTTGAGGGTCCGTTACAGCAAGCTCGGCCGGGTCCGCTTCGTGAGTCATCGCGACGGTACTCGTCTCTGGGAACGCGCCCTGCGTAGAGTTGGTCTTCCAGTGGCGTATTCCCAAGGCTTCACCCCCCGGCCGAAGTTGAGCTTCGGGCTCGCATTGCCGACCGGCGCCGAGTCCGTGGCTGAGTATCTCGACGTCGACCTCGTCGACGAGGTTCCGACCGATCCGGCCGATCCGGCCTCCGCCGAACTCCTCGCCTCTCTCTCGGCCGCACTCCCGGTGGGGATCGACGTCCACGCCCTCGCCCCGCCCGATCAGGGTGCCGGGTCATTGCAGGAGACCGTCACGTCCACCACCTGGCAGATGTGGAGTGACGACTTCGACGCATCTGCCGTCGACGAAGCTGCCGAGCGCCTGCTCGCCACCGACGTCCTCGAGATCGAACGGGAGCGCAAGGGCAAGATCAGCGTCGACGACGTCCGCCCGCTCATCCTCGATCTGCGCGGTGACGGCCACAACTTCGTGGCCGACCTCGCAACGGTCGGGCGCGCGTTGCGTCCCGCCGAATTGGTTGCGGCCGCGTTCCCGGGCATCGACGCCCTCGGGGTGCGCGTGTTGCGGACCGCCCAGTGGATCACCCACGACGGAGAACGGCGCGAGGTCCTCTCGCTGCCCGCCGACGTGCCAGCGCCCGGCGAGGTGCCGAGCGCATGAACCGGGCCGCAATCCGGCGCGCCCGGATCCCACGAACAGCAGAGGTCTGCCGCGCCCTGCGCGCACCGTCTGCTCCGGAGCCCGTCCTACGACCGGTGCTCCTCACACGGAAAGCCCCAGAACATGGATCATCTCGAGACCGATCACACTTCCGACGGTCCCTCCACCAGCGAAGAGGCCGCCCCGGCACCTTCTGACGCGCCCCTCGCCTCCACGCCTGGCGGCCCGGCCTCCGGCGACTCGCCCGCGGCGGCGCCCAGTTCCTCGTCCGACGGTTCGGGTTCGTCCGACAGTTCGGGTCAGGGTTCCGGGCAGCGCCGCCGCCGAGGCTCCCGCGGCGGCCAGCGCCGCCGCTCGCCCGGACAGGGCTCCGGCCCGGACCAGTCCACCGACACTCCGAGTGACGACAGCAGTGGCCAGGATCCGAGGCCCAGCGCGACCCCGCCGCAGTCCGGCCAGAAGCAGTCCGGCCAGAAGCAGTCCCGTCAGAAGCAGGGTGCGACGACGCAGCCCCAGCAG
>CBFCWZ010000066.1:0-13550 GCA_965601935.1 uncultured Ilumatobacteraceae bacterium | reverse complement strand
GGCGAAGAACTCCGGCAGCGTCTTCATCGACACGAAGATCAGGATCAGCAACGGGCCGACGTAGATCACTGCGAAGAGCAGCATGATCGCGTACGAGCTGACCATGCGAGTGATCCGACGACGCCGGGCACCGGCGTCGTCGCGCACCACGACGTCGGGGGTGTCAGTGATGGCAGTCATCCCATGTACTTCCTTTCACGCCGGGAGACCACGAAATTGGCGGCCATCCCGAGGATCAGCACGAGCAGGAACAGCACCATCGATGCGGCAGCGGCGTACCCCTGCCGGAACGACCCGGTGCCGGTGCCGCCGAACGCCTCGGCGTACACGACGTACCCGAGCACCTGAGTGCCGTTCTTGTACCCCGTCAGGACGAGGAACAACTGCCACGCCTGCAGCGAACCGACGATGTTCAACAGGAGATTGGTGTTGACGGCGGGCGTCAACTGGGGCCACGTGACGTTCTTGAAGAGCTTCCAACCCCGGGCGCCGTCGACAGCAGCCGCCTCGTAGAGGTCGGCGGGAATCGTCTGCAGCCCCGCGAGGAAGATCACCATCGTGAACCCGGCGTTCGCCCAGATCTGCACGACGAGGACCCAGTAGAACGCGTTCTCGCCGTTCAGGAACTGGGACTCGAGTCCGAACCAGCCGAAGATCGAGTCCATCGGACCGCCGCCGGGCCGGAGGACCAGCTTCCACATCAGGCCCTGCACCGCCACGCCGAGGATGACCGGGATGAAGAACAAGGTGCGGAAGATCATCCGGCCCCGCAGCTTCTGGTTGACGAGGAGCGCCATCAGCAGGCCGAGCCCGAACTGGATCGAGGTCACCAGGACCATGAAGACGAGCGTTCGCCGGAGGGCGTCGAGGTTGTCTCGCGATCGGGCACCCTGGAACAGGAACTCGTCGTAGTTGTCGAAGCCGACCCAGTTGATCGGAAGGCCGCGGATTCCGGTTGCGTCGGTCAGCGAGTAGATCGCGGTGGCCATGGAGGGGCCGACCCCGATGAGGAAGTAGAAGAAGAGACCGGGGGCCAGCAGCAGCCAAGGAATCCACCGCTTCAACCCCGAGCCGAACAGTGACTCCTGTCCGACTGCCATAGACGTTCCCCCTTGGTCGTAGATGGTCGGGGCCACGGCTGACGCAGCCCCCTGGCGGACACTAGCCGCAGTGTGTGGCCCGCCAGGAGGGCGGGCCACACACGTCGGGCCGGTGTCAGATGACGGCGTGGATCAGAGGCCGGACTCCCAGTCCGATTGCGCCTGGTTGGCGGCCTCGGTCGGGTCGGCGAAGCTGCCGTCGTACAGCCACTGAGCGCCTTCCCAGCCGTTGGCCCACTGGCCTGCACCTGTGGGCACCACGATCAACTGCTCGAGGCCGATGGAGAAGTTGCCCGCCTCCAGGATGGGCGAGATCGACGCACCGAGGGTGTTGTCGAGTTCGGCCGTCGGCTGGGTCGGGATGAACCCCGTCGCATTGGCGAAGGCGTTGTAGTTGTCGGGCTCCGAGAAGGCGGCGAGGTAGGCGGAGGCCAGATCCGGGACCGGGGTCTCCTCTGCAACTGCCAGGCTCATGTCGATCTTGCCGAACAGCGTCTGGTTGTCGGCAGCGTCGTCGCTCCCGGGGAACGGGACGTACGACCAGGTGAAGTCGACGCCGGCGCTCTCGATCGTACCGGCGTTCCATCCGCCGCTCGGGCCGAAGGCGACGTCGCCGACGGTGAAGCGCTGGGCCGCCGCGTCGCCGGTGAGACCGGCGGATTCCGCGTCGAGCAAGGAGGCGTACGTGGCGTACCGGTCGAACAGATCGAGGCCCTGCTCGTCGTTCCACGCGTTGTCACCGGTCCAGAGACCCTCGGCCAGGGCTTCCTGGTCGGGGTAGAGCGCACCGAGCAGGCCGTAGCTCCCGACGAAGACGGGCCATCCGTCCTGACCGCCGGTGACCATGCACTTGAAGCCGGCTTCATCGACGGCCCCACAGGCTGTGACGAGCTCGTCGAACGTCGTCGGCGTCTCGACGCCGACCTCGGCGAGCAGGTCGTCGTTGACGAACATGCCGCTGTAGGTCGTGCGGCCGAGCGCGACCGAATAGACGCTGTCGTTGTACGACCCGCTCGCAATGGCTGCCTCGTCGTAGTTGTCGAGGTACGGCTCGCCGGTGAGGTCCTTGATCAGCCCCGCGTCGATCAACTGCTGCCAGGCCGGCGGCTCGACACCGCTCATGTAGTCCTGCACCGCCTTGTCGAAGCCGGTCAGGCTGATCGTGGTGACGTCGATGTCGTTGGCGGTCAGACGGGTCTGGTTGGCAGTGGCGAGGTCGCCGGCCTCGACGATCGACAGGTTGACGCTGACGCCGGGGTTGGCCGCCTCGAACTCCTCGTTGAAGCTCTCGAAGAACTCCACACCGGCCGGGTTCTGGTGGATCAGGACGCGGAGGGTGCCCTCCAGGTCGCCCGCAGCGGCTTCCTCGCCGCCCTCGGCTTCTGCATCGCCCTCGGCTTCGGCTTCGGCATCGCCCTCGGTGTCGCTCTCGGTTGCCTCGTCGCTGCTGGAGTCGTCGTCGTCGTCACCGCATGCGGCGAGGACGAGCGCCGACGCTGCCAGCAAGGGCAGAAGTCTCCGGGCTCGGCTCTTTCTCATGATTGGTCTTCCCTTCGGTTTGTGGCGATGGGCAACCGGTTCGCAACCAGGGGGTCTCGAACCCGAACTCCACGGACCGGCCAGGCGCAAAGGTCCTGTCGGAGGTCACGGCTCGGCCGTTCCTGCCGGTCTGTTGGAGGGTCACCATCTGCTTCTCCCCCGAGAGGCACCCGATCTCCGGGAGCGCTCCCAAGTGCGGTCATTCTCTCCCGAGAGCGCTCTCATTGTCAAGCGATGCCAGCGATGAGTACAGTACTCCTGTGAATAGGAGCGCTCCCACGAACACGGTCCGGGAGATCCGGTGAATCGATCCCTTCCCCGCAGTTTCGTCTGGGGCGCAGCCACATCCGCCTACCAGATCGAGGGTGCCTGGCAGGAGGACGGCCGGGGGGAGAGCATCTGGGACCGTTTCTCCCACACACCGGGATGCATCCGCGACGGCTCGACCGGTGACGTGGCCTGCGACCACTACCACCGCTGGGAGGGCGATGTGGCGTTGATGGCCGAGCTCGGCCTCACCGCCTACCGCTTCTCCGTGGCATGGCCGAGGATCCTCCCCGAGGGCCGGGGCGAGGTGAACTCGAAGGGCATCGCGTTCTACGACCGTCTCGTCGACCGGCTCCTCGCGGCGGGCATCGAGCCGTTCGTGACGCTGTACCACTGGGACCTGCCACACACCCTCCACGACGCCGGCGGCTGGCCCGAACGTTCCACCCACGAGGCGTTCGTGGAGTTCGCCGATCGGGTGACGGCGCATCTCGGCGATCGCGTGCGCCACTGGATCACGGTCAACGAGCCCTGGGTCGCCGCGTCGCACGGCTACCAGTCGGGCGTCCATGCGCCCGGACAACGCGACGAGCACGCGTACGTGGCGGCGGCACATCACATGCTCCTCGCCCACGGTCGGTCGGTCGAGGTGATTCGCGCCAACTGCGCCGATGCGGAGGTCGGAATCGCAGTCGATCTGGCACCCCAGACGCCGCTGTCCGACTCCGCGGCCGACAGGAACGCGGCAACGCTGGCCGACGGTCGGGTCAACCGGTGGTTCCTCGACCCGCTGGTGGGCCGGGGATACCCACAGGATGTGGTCGAGACGGACCAGGTCGAGCTCGGCTGTGTCCGGGCCGGCGATCTCGAGACCATCGCCACCGACGTCGACTTCCTCGGGGTCAACTATTACAGCCACAACGTGGTCGGCGACGGGGTGCTCGACCCGCCCGATGACCGCCAGTGGTACACCGAGATGGGCTGGAAGGTGTACCCCGAGGGAATGACCCAGACGCTGCAGCGACTGCACACGGACTATGGGTTCCCGAGCTACTTCGTGACCGAGAACGGCGCCGCATTCCGCGACAGCGTCGACGAGCGCGGTCGGGTGGTCGACACCGACCGCGTCCGCTACCTCGACCGCCATCTCGAGGCCATCCGTGTCGCCACCGAGTCGGGCGTGCCGGTGCGGGGCAACTTCGTGTGGTCCCTGCTCGACAACTTCGAGTGGGGCGAGGGAATGACCAAGCGGTTCGGTCTGGTCTTCGTCGACTTCGACGACCAGCGCCGGATCGTCAAAGCCAGCGGAGACTGGTATCGGCGGGCGGCAGCCGCGAACGCGCTGCCACCGATTGAGGAGGATGCACCATGACCCACGACCTCCGGCCCGACGGCGAGTTCGTGACCGACGCGCGAGGAGACGCGTACCGGATCTCGAACTACGACCGCCTGGCGCCGTTCACGATGTCCATCGTGTCGAGTTCCGACCTCTGGATGTACGTGTCCAGTCACGGAGGGCTGACCGCGGGACGAGTCGACGCGGCACATTGCCTGTTCCCCTACGAGACCGACGACCGGCTCCACTTCGCCGATGGCGTCACCGGACCCGTCACGATCGTGCGGGTACTCACCGGCGCAGGGGTGGTCACGTGGCGGCCGTTCGATCCACATCGCAGCGGCGGGGCATTCGAGCGAAACCTCACCAAGAGTGTGATCGGCGACTGGATCGAGTTCGAGGAGATCGACCACGAAGTGGGCCTCCGAGCCACGCAACGATGGTCGAATTCGGACCGCTTCGGGTTCATCCGATCCGTCACGCTGGCCGGTGTGGGCGAACACGCGGCACCATCGGTGCAGGTGCTCGACGGCTTCCTCAACGTCATGCCGGCGGGCGTGCCGCTCCACTCGCAGCGCATGGCGTCGAACCTCGTCGACGCCTACAAGCGCTCCGAAGTCGACGAGGACACCCGACTCGGTCTCTTCACGCTCGAGGCACAGATCAGCGATCACGCGGAGGCCGCCGAGTCACTTCTGGCGAACGCGGTCTGGTCACGCGGCGTGGGTGAGCATCAGGTCCTCCTGAGCGACGCCCAGGTTCCTCGATTCCTGCGTTCCGGCTCGGTCGAGGCCGAACAGATCGCGCTCGGACGGCGCGGTTGCTACCTGGTTGCGTTCGAAGGCGACCTGGAGGAGGGCCGGCGGACCTGGGACCTCGTGGCCGACGTGGCGCTCGACCACCGTGCCGTTGCGTCGATGCGCGGCCTGTTGCTCGACCACCCCGACCCAGGACCGCTCCTCGACGCCGACATCGTCGCCGGACAGTCCGAACTCCTCGCCAACATCGCCACCGCCGACGGGCTGCAACGAACCGGCGACCGGATGATGGACGCCCATCACTGTGCGAACGTGCTGTTCAACAACATGCGCGGCGGAGTGTTCGAGCACAACTACGACATCGCGATCCACGACTTCCTGGCGTTCCTGCCGAACCGCAACCGCCACGTCGCCGACACGCATCGAGGCAGGATCGCCGAGCTCGGGCCGACGACCGACGTCGGCACGCTCCGGTCGGCCGCGGCAGCGAGCGGCGACGCCGACCTGATCCGCCTGGCGACGGAATACCTCCCGCTCCACTTCAGCCGCCGCCACGGCGACCCGAGCAGGCCGTGGAACCAGTTCAGGATCGCGACGAAGAACCCCGACGGGTCGAATCGGATCGGCTACGAGGGGAACTGGCGCGACATCTTCCAGAACTGGGAGGCGCTGGCACACAGCTTCCCGCTGTTCCTCGACGGCATGATCGCCAAGTTCGTCAACGCCTCCACGCTCGACGGCCACAACCCGTACCGCATCACCTCCGACGGCGTCGATTGGGAGATTCCCGATCCGGACGACCCGTGGGGCAACATCGGATACTGGGGTGACCATCAGATCGTCTACCTGTTGCGGCTGCTCGAGGCCGGCGAGAAGTTCTCGCCCGGCCTGGTCGCCGGCCTGCTCGACCAGGAGATCTTCAGCTACGCCGACACTCCCTACCGGATCGCGCCCTACTCGGAGATCGTCCGCGACCCCAAGGAGACGATCGCCTTCGACGAGTCGTCGCACGGCGAGATCGAGCGACGCGTCGGCGCCCTCGGAGCCGACGGCCAACTCGTGGTGGACGGCACGGGTTCCATCCTGCACGTCAACTTCACCGAGAAACTGCTCGTCACGGCTCTGGCCAAGATCTCCAACCTGGTCGCCGACGGCGGGATCTGGATGAACACCCAGCGCCCCGAGTGGAACGACGCCAACAACGCCCTCGTGGGCAACGGACTCTCGGTCGTGACCCTGTGTTACCTCCGCAAGTTTCTCGCCGGTCTCGGGCACATCTTCGAGTCCGAGACGCGCCGCTACCCCATCTCCACAGAGGTCGCCCAGTGGCTCGGGAACACGCTCGCCGGCCTCCGCAGCACCCCGCCACCGGACTCGGGCCCGCTCGGTGAGGCGGACCGGCGGGCGCTGCTCGACGCCCTCGGCCAGGCGGCCTGCGAGTACCGGTCGACGGTGTACGCGGACGGATTCAGCGGCCGGACCGACGTGGAGTCGTCGACGATCGTCGAACTCGTGGAGGCCGCACTCGGGCACATCGATCGGACGATTCGCGTCAACCGCCGCGAGGACGGCCTGTACCACTCCTACAACCTCCTGCAACTCGTTCCGGACGGCGCCCGGATCGAGCACCTCGACGAGATGCTCGAAGGCCAGGTCGCCGTGATCGGGGCGGGCATCCTCTCGGGTGCCGAGGTGGTGGACATCGTCGATGCGCTCTTCGACAGTGCGGTGTACCGCCCCGATCTGCAGACCTTCATGCTCTATCCCGCCCGCCCCCGGCCCTCGTTCCTGGAGAAGAACCGGATCCCGGCCGAACGCGTCGAATCGAATCCGCTCTTGCGCGACCAGGTGGCTGCGGGCGACGACTCGATCGTCACCCGCGACATCTCCGGGGAGCACCACTTCCACCCCCGCTGCGACACCGTCCCCCATCTCGTCGCGGCCCTCGATCGACTGGCCGAACTCCCGGACTGGTCGCAGCTCGTGGCCGCCCATCGAGCCGACACGATCCAGATCTTCGACGACGTGTTTCGGCACAGCGCCTTCACCGGTCGGTCCGGAACGATGTACAAGTTCGAAGGTCTCGGCAGCGTCTACTGGCACATGGTGGGGAAGCTGTTGCTGGCGGTACACGAGGCCTACGAGGACGCCGTCGACGCCGGAGAGCCACCCGAGGTGGTCGCCGATCTCGCCGAGGCATACCATCGCATCCGCCACGGTTCGAGCTTCATGAGGTCCCCCGCCGAGTACGGGGCGTTTCCGTTCGACCCCTACTCGCACTCGCCGGCACACCTCGGCGCGCAACAGCCCGGGATGACGGGCCAGGTGAAGGAGACGATCCTGACCCGGGCCGGCGAACTCGGTGTACGCGTCGAGGGCGGGACGATTCGCGTCGAACCGTCGCTGCTGCAGCACCACGAGTTCGTCGACGAACCCACCACCTGGCAGTTCATCGGCGTCGACGGCACCGCCCGCTCCGTGACCCTCGAGCCGGGCTCACTCGGATTCACCATGTGCGCTGTGCCGATCATCTGCCGCCTCACCGACGGGGAGGCGTCGGTCTCGGTCGTCCGGCACGACGGCGAGGTGATCGCCGTCCACGGATCCCGGCTCGACCCGGGGACCTCACGTCACCTCTTCGAGCGCGACGGAACGATCGAGCGCCTCGAGGTCGAGGTTCCCCGGTCGAACGTCATGGCGACGATCCCGCGGTCCGACCCGTCCAGAAGCTGACGCACGAGGGTTGGTGAACCCGGGCGCGCACGACCGGCGGGTCGATCCCGGATCCGCCGCCGGTGACCGGCAGCAGAACCACCTCGTCGCCGAGTTGGTTGGCGACCAGCAGGTGACTCCCGTCGGGGCTCACCGCGAACCCACGCGGCCATGAGCCAGTGGTCGAGAACACGGCGAGTTGCTCGAGGCCGGCGGTGTCGTCGAACCCGATGACCGCGACACTGTCGTGTCCGCGATTGGACGCATAGACGTACCGGCCCTGCGGCGACACGTGGAGGTCGGCCGCGATGCTGTGCCCCGCGTCCTGCGGGAGACACGACGCCGCGCCCGATGGCAGCAGGTCGCCCGAGTCGGCGTCCCAGCGATGGGCCACCACCCGGTTGCCGAGTTCCTCGACGACGAAGAGGTGGGTGCCGTGCGGATGGAGCGCGAGGTGCCGCGGCCCCGCCCCCGCCGGCGAGCGCACGACCCGATGAGGTCGCAGCGATCCGGTCCGATCGTCGAACGCGTAGATGACGATCGAGTCCGTTCCGAGATCAGCCGCGGCGAGGAATTCACCGCCGGGCAGGAACACCGAACAGTGGGCATGAGGACCGAGCTGGCGCTCCGGGTTCGGACCACTTCCCTCGTGCTGCACGAGATCAGAGATGTCCCCGAGCTCACCGTCGGTACCGATCGGCAAGATGGCAACGCTGCCCGTGCCGTAGTTCGACACCGCCAGCCATCTCTCCGCCGGGTCGATGGCGAGGTGGCACGGCAGGTCCCCGCCGCTCGCCCGCCGGTTGATCGCCGTCAGTTGCGGGGCGCTGCCGCCATCGACCAGACGGAACGCGTGGACGTGCCCGGCTGTTCCGTCACTGTCGCCCGCCGTCTCACTGACGGCATACAGACACCCGATTCGTGGGGCGATGCACAGGAACGACGGGTTGACGACCCCCGCCTGTGACCCGACGATCCGGAGATCGCGACCCGACTCCGCCACCACGCCGATGTGGATCCCGCCCTGCTCGGCCCGACCGTAGCTGCCGATGAACGCCCACTGATCCGGCGAGAGGCTCACGAACCCGACTCCCCCACCGTGACGCGGCACGCTGCCGCAGTGGTGATGTGCAGGCTCACCGCACACCTCGTGCGCCGCGCACGATCGACGCCGCGTCGATCACACGTTGCCGGATCCGATCGAACTCGCCGCCTGCGATCAGGTCCCGAGGGGTCAGCCAGCTCCCACCGCACGCCACGACCGAGGGAATCTCGAGGTAGTGCGACAGGTTCCGCTCGTCGATGCCACCGGTCGGGACATATCGCACATGAGGGAACACCGGAGCGAAGGAGCGCAGCGCGTCCGTCCCGCCCGCGATCTCCGCGGGGAAGAGCTTCACCAGCTCCACGCCACAGCGGACGGCGCGATTGATCTCGGTGGGCGACATGACCCCCGGGATGCCCAGCACGCCGTTCGACCGGCACCAATCGACGACCTCGTCGTCGAAGGCCGGGCTCACCAGGAACCGGGCACCCGCGTCGACGGCGCGGTGGGCCTGCGCGACGCTCAGGATCGTGCCGGCTCCCACAACGAGGTCCGGGTGGGTCACGCTCATCTTCTCGATGGCGTGTGCGGCAGCCTCCGTGCGGAACGTGACCTCGACACAGGGGATCCCACCCGAGAGGAGGGCGGCGCCGAGTTCGGCCGCCCGCTCGGAGTGGTCGATCGTGGCGACGGGCACGACGCCGATCTCCCCCAGGCGATCGATCATCGCGGCGTCGCCGTTCGAACCGGCCGCAGGACTCATGGTGTCCAGATGGTGCCGTCCGGCCAGCGGCTCTGGGTCCACTCGATCGGTCGCGTCTCGATCGGATGCTGCCGCGCCAGCTGCTCGTCGACGTCGATGCCCAGCCCGGGCTGGTCGTTGGCCCACAGATACCCGCCCCTCAGCTCGGGCGTTCCCGGGAAGACGTCGAAGAGGGCCGGCCCGAAGCCGATCACTTCCTGGATCCCGAAGTTGTGGCAGGCCAGATCGAGATGGAGGTTGGCGGCGTGTCCCACCGGCGAGACGTCGCCCGGACCGTGCCAGGCGGTCCTCACGCCGAAGGTCTCACAGAGCGATGCCAGCTTGCGCGCCGGCGTGATCCCGCCGAGTTGCGAGACGTGGGAGCGGATGAAGTCGATCAACTGCTCGACCACGAGGGTTCGCCATTCGAGTGGATGGTTGTGCAACTCTCCCATCGCCACCGGGGGTGTGCGCTGCTCGCGCAGGCGGCGGAACCACTCGACCTGGTCGGGCGCGAAGGGGTCCTCGAGGAAGAACAGCCCGTACGGCTCGAGCTCCCGGGCGAGGGCGATCGCGTCGATCGGGGCGAGCCGCTCGTGCACGTCGTGGAGCAGATGCAGGTCGGGGCCGACGGCACCCCGCACGTGCTCGAACAGGTCGACGACCGAGCGCGCGTAGCGTCCGGGGTCGTAGTACGCACCGGGGAACGACTCCCTGATCCGGTCGCGCAGATTCCGGTCCCGGGCGTCGGGGCTCACGTCGGCCCGCCCCCCGTAGCCACCCATCTGACATCGCACGGCCAGGTGCCCCTCCTCTCGGTGGCGCAGGACGTTCTCGAGCACCTCCTCGGGTTCCCGACCGTCGGCATGGCGGTACACCATCGCCGCCTCGCGGCACTTCCCGCCGAGCAGATCGTGGACCGGCATGCCGGCGACCTTGCCCTTGATGTCCCAGAGGGCCATGTCGACACCGCTGATGGCGTTGTTCAACACGGGGCCGTTGCGCCAGTAGGAGTTCACGTACATCAGATGCCACAGATCCTCGATCCGTGCCGGATCCCGACCGATGAGGAGCGGGGCGAGGTAGTCATCGACCGCTGCTGCGACGAGGGTCGGACGCTGGGTGAAGGTGGCGCACCCCACTCCGTACAGGCCCGGCTCACTCGTCTCCACCTTGACCACGACGAGCGCGATCCCGTCGGGGGCGGTGAGGATGGCGCGGACGTCCGTGATCCGTGTCATGGCCGGCCGCGTCGGAGTCGGGGCATCATCGTCGCTCCTGCTGTATCGGCTGGGTCAGCGGGCCCTCGACATCGTGCACCCAGCCCAACACCGAACGGGCTCGGCTGCAGTCGAACAGCCCCTGGTTGCCCTGCACCGGCGAACGGACCGGTACATCGGGGTAGTGCCGGTCGAGAAGCTCCGCAGTCGGAGTGTCGACCATCGTGTCGGGTGCCACGACGTGCATGGCGACGTGACCGGCGAACTCCGCCACCACACCGGCGAGGCAGGCCCTCGCCGCGGCGGCAAGAGTGGTGTACCCCCACAATTGCTTGACGACGCCGGAGTCGGGAAGGTCCACCCAGGAAGCCGCACGGCCACGGGTGTGGGCCACGCCATGCAGACGCAGGCTGGCGACCGAGAGGTCCTCGAAGCGCCGCGTCATCGCATCGGCCTGCTGCTCACAGAACCACTTCGACAGACTGTACGGATCCTCGGCGTAGGTGGGGTGCTGCTCATCGACCGGGAAGTAGTCGTAGCGCGGCCGACGGCTGAACCGCCCGCCGATGGCATTGACACTCGATGCCTGGCACACCCGCCCGATACCGAGTTCGGCGGCCGCGCGCAGCACGTTGTAGCTCATCACCACGTTGTTGTTGTGCACGACATCGTCGGGAAGCAGCCCGGGTCCGGTGATCGCAGCGAGGTGGACCACGGCGTCGCAGCCGTCCAGCACGCGGACGGTCTCGTCGTAGCCGGTCAGATCGACGCAGTGGACCGAGCCCTGGGGTCGTTCGGCCGGCAACCGGTCGATGGACACGACGTCGTGGCCGGACGACGCGAGCACGTCGACGACCGCCTGTCCGATCCGGCCGCGCGCGCCGGTCACCGCGATCTGCATCGATCCTCGTCTCTCGTCGGGCGCCAAGGCGTCCGTTCCACCCGGTCGCTGGCTGGCCGCACCATTCGAGGCGCACGTTAGCCCCTCGGCGTGCCACTGGGGGCCTCGTCGGGGTCGGCACCCGGGACGCGGCCCGTAGAGTCGGTCCGTGAGCTCGGAGCGTGACATCGACGTCGCCACCTTCGGTGAATCGATGGTGGCGTTCGTGTCCCGGGACGGGTCCCCCGAATTCGGGACGACCGTGGCGGGTGCCGAGTCCAACCTCGCGGTCGCTCTCTCCGAGCTGGGCTGTCGGGTGCGATGGGTCTCCCGGGTCGGCGACGACCCCCTCGGCCGGCTGATCATCAGCGCGATCGAGGCGCGAGGTGTCGACGTCGTGGCCGACCGGGATCCCGAGAAGCCCACCGGTGTCCTCGTCAGGCACGTCTCCGCCGGACGCACTCAGGTGCAGTACTACCGGAGCGAGAGTGCGGCCCGGCGCCTCGCTCCCGCCATGTCGGACCGGGCCGGCGACGCCACGTGGTGCCACCTCACCGGCATCACACCGGCCCTCTCTGCCACCGCTGCAGAGTTGGTCGCGACGATCTTCGCCCGCTCCGACGGGCCGGCGGGCAGGTTGTCGTTCGACGTCAACTACCGCCCCGCGCTGTGGCCGGACGACGACGCAGCAGCCCGCGTCTTGCTGCCGCTGGCGCGCCGCGCCGATGTCGTCTTCATCGGCGACGACGAGTCAGAGTCGCTGTTCGGCACGTCGGAGGTCGGGGAACTCGGGGATCTGCTCCTGCAGCGTGATGATCAGGAACTCGTACTCAAGCGCGGCCGCGGGCCCGCCTCACTGCTCACACGAGGGCGCGTCGTCACCGAACCCGCCGTCGAGGCGGTCGTGATCGACCCGACAGGAGCGGGCGACGCCTTCGCCGCCGGCTACCTGGCCGGACACGTCTTCGGCTTGTCCGCGTCACGACGTCTGCGGCTTGCTCACGAGATGGGAGCCCGGGCGGTTGGCGCCGTCGACGACATGGTCGGCGCCCTCAGCACAGAGGAATTCGAGGAGTTGAGGGTGGGCGGACTCGTTGTGACGCCAGACGATCGCGCGAGGTGACCGGGCCACTGGCGATCGCTCCCGTCACCCGCCCGCGGAAGGACAGATCCTCGGGATCGCCGTGCCGGTCGTCGTTCCTACGGGTCGACGGGTCCGTAGATCGTCGTCGTCGATCTCCGCGGCTCTCGCCTCTCGTTGGCCTCGAAGAACTTGTCGGCTTCGTCGTTGCCGTACAGCACCCACAGTACGAAGACGCCCACGAACAGCGAGAAGACGGCTCGGTAGACGTACCCGCCGGAGTTGTGGGCAATGAGGATGAACAGGGCGAGGCTCATCGTCAGGAACTGGACGATGGCGACGAAGAGCCGGACACCGTTGCTGCCGCGCAACAGCCCGCTGGCCACGATGAACAACAAGATGGCGGTGATCGCCTCGCCGGCGACCGTACCGTTGAGGAGGCCACCGCCAGTCGGCGAGCCCTCGCGTTCGAGGAAGTCCAAGATGTCGTCACGCCAGATCAGCAACGACACTGCGGCGATCGCTGCAAGCGCGGCTTGGAGGTACAAGATGACAGCGACGAACGTGACGACCCCCGGCCGGCGGGCGGGTTGCTCGTGGGATTCCTCCACGGATCTACCTCGATTCTGGCATGGACGCCATTCAGGAGCGCCTCTTGGCTCTGACGCGGTCAGAGTATCCCAGATCAGTCACACGCCGACTCGACCCGGCCGACGCGACGGCGATGACACGACAGGCCGCGTTGCGGGGTCCGATCTGGTCTGACGCCTCGGCGACCTCGGAGCCGGGCCGACCGTCCTGGCTAGGGTGTCGCCCTGAGAACCGACTCACAAGGAGTTTCCGATGGCAACTGTCGCACTCGAGGGCGTG
>CBFCWZ010000065.1:0-13568 GCA_965601935.1 uncultured Ilumatobacteraceae bacterium | reverse complement strand
AAGCCGGGTGGGAAGCCGGTGGCGCTCGACCCGATGACGGTGGTGCCATCTGCCGAGATGCCGACCGCGCTGCTGGAGACCGCGCCATAGGGCAGATCGCCGATCCCCTGGAACGTCACCGCGCCCACCGAAGTGGCCGTTGCCCAGGCTGAACAGGCTCTCCAGGACACGGTTCTCGGTGGGGTTCCATCCGTCTTGCACGACCGACCACTCGTCGTGCCGGACCAACTGCTTCACGGAGCGAAGAGTAGGGCTGTCAGAGGGGCCGTGCCCACAACCGGAACCCTTGTCACCCGCCAACCGTGGGTGCGCAACAATGAGTGCATGGCTCACCTCGATCGTGAACAGCTGGACGCAGGACGAGACCATGTGCTCGCCTCGCCGTCCGACTCCGGAACGGTCGAGATGATCGTCTCCCGACCCGCCGTCGACGAGCGGACGGTGCTCGACGAGGGAGAACTCGTCGTGGGCGAGGGACTCGCCGGTGACAACTATCTCGACCGCTACGGCGACGACGAGCCGAACACCGAAGCCCAGTTGAACCTGATGAACTCCCGCTCGGTCGACCTCGTCGCCGATGGCGACCGCGACCGCTGGCCGCTCGCCGGCGACCAGTTCTTCGTCGATCTCGACCTGTCCGAGTCGAACGTCCCGGCGGGCACGCGGCTGGCAATCGGGAGCGCGGTGATCGAGGTGTCGAAGAAGCCGCACAACGGGTGCGCCAAGTTCGCCGACCGGTTCGGCATCGACGCGGCCCGCTTCGTCAACACGAAAGACGGCTCGCGTCTGCGCGGCATCAACGCGATGGTCGTCGAGGCGGGCGTGGTCCGCACCGGCGACACCATCGCGAAGCTCGACTGATCGCGACTGCCGCGCCGGTCAGACCGCGAGGTAGGTGCTGTCGAGACGAGGGCGGCTCCCGCCGTCGACGGCGACGGCACCGTCGTCGACCAGCTTCACGAGGTGGGCCAGCACACTCGCTCCGGCGGGCCGGTGCAGCTCGATCCGTACGTCGGCGTAGAGGTCGGTGACCATCTCGGGGATCGTCCCCTGTCCAGCCCGCACCGCGCCCAGCACCTGCCGCTCACGGTCGAGGCGGTGTTCGACGAGCTGGTTCATGTAGCCCGACGGGTTCGGGATCGGTGGCCCGTGGGTCGGGATCGCCACATCGTCGTCCCGTCCGGCGACGGCCCGCAGAGACTCCATGTAGGCGGTCATGTCACCGTCGGGCGGGCCGACCACGGTGGTGCTCCACCCCATCACGTGGTCGCCGGTGAAGAGCGTGCGAGTGGTCCCGTCGTCGAGCGTGAAGCACGTGTGGTTGGACGTGTGTCCCGGCGTGTGGATGGCGCGCATCTCCCAGCCATGGCCCTCCGCGGCCAGATCGCCCGTGGTCACCGTGACGTCGGGGACGAAGTCGGTGTCGGTGCTCTCCTCGAGAACCGGCTCCGTCGGGTCCTCCTCGGCCTCGGGAGGTCGTCCGAAGTCCTCCGGCAGCACTCCGATCTCCCAGCCGCTCTCACCGTGAGGGCCGAACGCCACCGTCGGCGCGCCGGTCTCCGCGGCCAGCCACGCGGCGAGGGGTGAATGGTCGGCATGGCAGTGGGTCACGAGAATCGCCCGCACGGTGTCACCCGAGAGGGCGGTGGCCAGCGCGTCACGGTGGCTGTCCAGCCTCGGACCGGGGTCGATGACCGCCACGTCGCCCTTCCCGACGATGTAGGTGCCGGTACCGAGGTAGGTGAACTTGGAGGGATTCTCGGCGATCACACGGCGCACGAGGGGGGCCACTTCGACGGAGCCGCCGTACTCGAACGAGCCGGGGTCGAGGGTGCGGAAGTCCATCTCAACGATTCCAATCGAGCGGTCGGATCTCACCCACCGGCTCACCGTGGCCCAACACCGGCTCCACGATCGAGTCGAGCGTGGCCACGTGTGTGTCGACGTCGACCCCGGCCAGGGTCAAGGCCATCGGGACGACCACGCGACGGACTGGGTCGACACCTGGTGCGATCTTGTAGGCGCCGGCCGTTCCGTCGGGAAGCACGAACGCCATCACCGCCGCGGCGCCCTCCTTGGCGAGCAGTCCCGGCACCGCCGACATCCAGAGGGTGACGTCGCGTGTCGGCCCGCCCACGAGACCCGGGTGCGTGGTCATGGCGGCGTGCACCTCCGTCCCCGGGAGTGTGGAGTAGGCGGCCGCGAGCTGGTCGAGCGGGATCACATGGGTGGGGGCCCCGCAGCCGTCCACCCCGACGTGTCGAACGGCCACACCCAGTCCCTGGAGGGTCAGCCGGATCTCCTCCTGCAGCGGGTGATCGAACTCGAGGTAACTCTCGGTGGGCCAGCCGTTGACGCGGCACGTCGCGAGCATCGCGGCATGCTTGCCCGAGCAGTTCATGTAGACCGGAGCCGGCGCGACGCCGTCGGCCACCAGAGCGTCACGCGCCGCCATCTGGACGGGATGCGACGGCGTGTTCTGCAGATCGGCCTCGTCCAGGCCGAACCGGGCGAGCAGGCGCCGGACGGCGTCGACGTGTTCCGCTGCACCGTCGTGGCTCGCACACGCCACGGCGAGGAGATCGCTCGGCAACTCGAGGCCGAGGCGCAGCATGGCCACCGCCTGTAGTGGCTTGAGCGCGGACCGTGGGTACACGGCGAGGTCCGGCCGTCCCAGTGTCGCCAGCCTCGTTCCGTCGGGGCCCACGATCACTCCGGCACCGTGGAACATCGACTCGTCGAAGCCGCTGCGTCGCGCCACTGCCACCGGGGCGAACGCGTCGGGTTCGAAGCGGGTCTCGCCCGCCCGCCAGTCGGTCACTCGACGGCCCCGTCGCCGTCCTCGTGGCGACGCCGTCGTCGCCGGCGCGGTGGATCGATGTTGGTGAGATGGCTGTCGACGACGTCGTAGCGGGAGCCCCGCGCGCTGCTCACGGCCTGCAGCATCGCCGCTCCGGGCAGCGCGAGGATCGCGCCGACGAAGCCCAGCAGGGAGGCCCCGGCGAGGGCCGCCCCGAACGCAACCGCCGGGTGGAGTTCCATCGTGCGCGCTGTGATACGCGGGGCGAAAACGTAGTTCTCGACCTGCTGGTAGACGACGATGAAGCCGAGCACCACGAGGGCTTTCAATGGAGAGTCGACGAAGGTCACGACCACCGGGAGGATCCCCGCCAGGTACGTCCCGACGACCGGGAGGAACTGGCTGAGCAGACCGACCCACAGTGCCAGCGCGACGGGTGCCTGGGTCCCGATCGCCTGGAATGCGACCCAATGGAAGAACGTCGAGAGCAGGGCGAGCAGGGCCCGGGAGTACAGGTATCCGCCCGTCTTGTTGATCGCCAACTCCCAGGTCTCGAGCACCTGGCGCTGACGGCTCGGGCTCAGGCGGGAGCAGATGAGGCGGCGCAGGCGGGGGCCGTCGGCCACGAGATAGTAGGTGAAGAGGAACACCGACAACGCCTGGAAGATGACCTCGACCGCGGCGAGCGACAGCCGGACGGCTTCGTCGCTCTGGGCGAGGATGAACTCCTGGACGGCACCATCCGGGTCGTTGAACTCGGCGACGACGTCCTGCGGATCGATCTCGGTGTTGAAGGTGTCGTTGATCCAGTTGACGGTGTCGGTGATGTAGGTCTCCGACTCCGAGAGCAGGTCGGCCACCTGGGTTCCGAGCAGGGTGCCGATCGACCCGACGAACACGAGGAACGCGAGCAGCACACCCAGCAGGATCGACAGGGTGGCGGTGCCGCGCCGCCAGCCGCGGGCGGCCAGCCGGTTGACCCCTGGCTCGACGGCGAGCGTGAGGAACATCGCCACCAGCAGGATCACGATGAGCGTCGAGAGGCTGTTGAAGACGTGACGGGCGACGGAGGTGAGGAGGAAACCGGTCCAGAAGATGGCGACCGCCGGGATCACCCAACGTGGCAGCCGATTCTCGGCCGGCGTCTGCGCGTCGCGTGAGTCCGCGTCTCCGGCGACGGACTCGGACGACGCAGCCTCGTCGGGCGCGGTCTCGTCGGGCACGCTGCGAGCGTACCCACCCCAGCGTGGGAGGATGGGAGTGTGGGGGCCGATGTTCGCTCGAGGTTGCGCGACGAGCTGCATCGGCGCGTGTACGGACGACGTTCCACCGAGAGGCGGAGGGAGATCTTCGAGTCCGACGAGCGCGGCTGGTTCGACGACGATGCCCCCATTCGCGTCGTGCACGGAGACGTGTCGATGTTCATCGGGGGCCTGCGAGCGCTGCTGATGCAGACGCTCCACCCGTTGGCGATGGCAGGGGTGGCCCAGCACTCCAACTACCGCACCGATCCCTGGGGCCGCCTCGAACGCACGGCCCACTTCGTCACGGCAACGAGTTTCGGTCCGGCGACGATGGCGGAGAACGCGGTGGCGACCGTGCATCGGGTCCACGAGCGGGTGACGGGAACAGCCGCCGACGGGCGGCCGTACTCGGCGAACGACCCCCACCTCCTGCTGTGGGTGCACCTCGCCGAGATCGACAGCTTCTTCGCCGCCCACGACCGTTACGGGTCGAGGCCGCTGACCGGAGCCGATCGGGACCGGTACGTTGCCGACACCGCAGTCATCGCCGAGAAGCTCGGCGTGATCAATCCACCCGAGTCCGAGCGTGACATGCGCGACCGGATGCGGGCCTTCCGCCCGGAGCTGGGCGCCACCCCCGAGGCGCGCGACGCCGTGCGCTATCTCCTGGTGCGCCCGCCGGTGTCCCGACGCCTCCGCCCCGTCTACGGCGTCATCGCTGCCGCGGCCGTGGAACTGATGCCCCTCTGGACCCGCCGCCCCCTCCGACTGCCGTTCCTCCCCATCGTCGAGTCGTTCGCCGTCCGCCCCGCGGGCGAAGCCCTCACGCGAACCCTCCGCTGGGCCTCCACCGCCTGACCCTGTTCACGTGCACCAACCTGCGGAATCCCGCAAGGATCGCTCACGAAGTCGCAGCGGTGAAGAGGGCTCGCAGGGGGCCTTGTCGACCTCGGCCAGGAACTCAGCCTGCTCGACAGAGCCGACATCGTCGGTCGGCTGGTCGCTCGACGGGACGCGCCCGGACAGGACGACCTCGTCGTCGACGATCGACGGGCCGCCCACCCGCTACTGCATCTGTGCACCGGGCCTCGCCGCCCTCCGTGCCGGCATCGGCGCGCCCTGATCAGCTCAACGCGGCCTCGAGGGCGGGGGCCAGGTTGCCGTTGGGGGCGGCCTGGATCGCGTCGGTGAGCCCGAGCCAGTCGGCCATCACGGCGAGCTCGGCGGCCAGTTCCGTCGCCACGTGGTCGTGGTCGACACCGGGCTCGGCGTGGGCGCCGGGCACGAGGAGACGGCCGGTGGCGCGGTCGGCCTTCAGATCGACCCGGCCCACGATGGTGTCACCGAGCAGGAACGGGAGCACGTAGTAGCCGTACCTGCGCTGCGGCGCCGGGGTGTAGATCTCGATCTTGTACTCGAAGTCGAACAGACGCCGGCCCCGCTCGCGGTACCAGACCACCGGGTCGAACGGGCTCAGGAGGGCCCGGGCCCTCAGCTTCCGCGGCACCTTCGCCTCGGCGTGGAGGTACGCCGGCTTGCCCCACCCCTCGACGCCGGTCTCGACCAGCTCGCCCTCTTCCACCAGCTCCTTCACGAGGGTCTTGCACGGGGTCACCTTCTGGCGGTGGTAGTCGGCGAAGTCGTTGACGGTGCCGATGCCGTGGTGGCGCGCGGCGCGCCGGAGCAGTTCCTTCTGGGCCTCTGCCTTCGTGGGGGTCGGGAGATCGAGGATCTCCTGGGGGATGATCCGCTCGGCGAGGTCGTACACCCGGGCGAAGTCGTTCGGGCGGCGGGTCGCCGACACACGCCCCTCGAAGAAGAGGATCTCGAGGGCGTACTTGGCATCGTCCCAATCCCACCAGGCGCCCTTCTTGCCCTCCCGCGTCGTCAGGTCGCCCGCCGTGAAGGGGCCGTCGTCGCGCACCCGCCGATAGGTGTCGTCGATGAACCCCGGGTGCGCGTCACGGAACCGCTCGAGCGACTTCCAATGGTGCGAGTCCTCCATCACCCAGCGCAGGGAGGGCTGCAGCTCGACCGGAACATGAGAGGCCTCGTGCACCCAGTACTCGAAGAGCTCCCCCGCCGCTGTGGCATCGGGGATCAGACTCCGCGGGTGGGGGCCGAGCCGGGCGAAGAGCGGCAGCTCCTGGCTCCGGCACAGGACATTGACCGAGTCGATCTGGATGAGGCCCATCCGGTCGAGGACGCGCCGCAGGTGGCGGCGGTCGACACGGCCGGTCGGGCGCGGATCGTTGAAGCCTTGAGCCCCGAGCGCGATCCGTCGGGCCCGCTCGACGGGGATGTCGCCGCTGCGTCCCACGTCGAGCCGTGCCGAGCCAGGAAGGGTCAGTCGTCGTGTTCGGTGACGGTGACCGAGTTGATGACGACGTTCGTCTTCGGGCGATCGCCGGAGCCGGTGGGCACCTTCTGCATCTCGTCGACGATCTCGAGGCCCTTCACGACCTGGCCGAACAGGCTGTAGGAGGGCGGCAGCTGAACACCACTCGGGCCGGAGATGAGGAAGAACTGGGAGCCGTTCGTGTCGGGACCGGCATTGGCCATGGCCAACGAACCGAGCTGGTACTCACCGGGCCTGGGCAGCTCGTCCTCGAAGCGGTAGCCGGGGCCGCCGCGGCCCGAACCCTCGGGGTCACCGCCCTGGCAGACGAACCCGTTGATGATGCGGTGGAAGATGATGCCGTCGAAGTAGTGGTGCAGCGCCAGGAAGACGAAGTTGTTGACCGTCTTCGGGGCCTTCTTGGCGTCGAGCGCGATCACCAGCTCGCCCATCGAGGTGTCCATCTTGGCCGTGTAGCGCTTGTCGGGGTCGATGCCCATCTCCGGCGGCTCGGAGAACTTCTGCTGCTTCGGCGCGGAACCGTCGAACGGGGGGAAGGGAGTAGCCATGGCGTCGCAGACTACCCACGAGGTGTGGCGCGGCGACCCGCGACGAGTCAGTTGCGTCGGTTGTAGCTGTCGATGAGGGCGTTGGAGCGCTCGACCGCCTTGGTCAACTCGCTCTGGACGTCGGCGCCCTTGAAGATTGCGGCAGTTGCCTTCGCGGTCTCGCTCCTCACCTCGCGCTGGGGGCCGAGGACCGGAGCGTTGGCGAGCGGGTCGTCGGCACGGGCCAGCAACTGCTCGTATGCGACGGCGAATCGCGGGTCGTCCGCATAGGTCGACTTCAGGGGCTCGAGCGCGATCGCGTCGTCGCGGGTCGGCACGTATCCCGTCGCCGCCGACCAGATCGACTGCGACTCCGCAGTGGAGAGGAACTGGACGAAGTCCCACGCCGCAGCTGCCTGGGCGTCGCCCTTGTCGGCAGGGATCCACAGCGAGGCACCGCCCAGCTGGGCGCTGGCCTCGTCGGACGGACCGGGCATGTAGCCGATTCCGATGTCGTCCGCCGTCAGACCCATCCCCTGCCCCAGACCGGCGCCGAGGGCGTCGATGACACTTCCGATGGCGCCGCTCGTTCCCATCGTCATCGCTCCGGGCGCCGTCTGGTCGATCATCTTGAGGAAGGAGTCCTGGCCCCCAGGGTTGTCACCGACGTTGACCGCCAGTCCGTCGTTGATCATCTCCTGGAGGAAGGTCATCATCTCGACGCCCGCCGGGCTGTCGAACAGCACCTCGGTCGCCGGCGCCAACCGCCCGTTCCCGTTGTCAGCGTAGGGCTCGTAGATACGCCCGAACCACTGCTCGACGTACCAGCCGCCGCCACTGTCGCGGCCCGTATCGAGGACCAGCCCGAAGCCTGCCGCACCGGAATCAACGAGGGTCTGGGAGGTCGCCCTCAGTTCCTCGAGGGTGAGCGGCGGGTCGTCGGGGTCGAGGCCACTCGCCTCGAACATGTTCCGGTTGTAGTAGAGGACCGGCGTGGAGATGTTGAACGGCATCGACCACTGGATGCCCTCGAACTGGTAGGTCACCAGAGAACGAGGAAGGTACGGCGACATGTCCATCGCGCTCGCCTCGATACAGGCCTCGACCGGAATGAACGTCCCGGACTCGGCCATCGGCTGGACCGCGTACTCAGGGAACTGAATCAGCTCGGGCCGGTTCTTCCCGCCCAGCTGGATGTACTTGTCGATGGCGTTGTCATAGCTCGTCTGGTTCTGGAGCTTCACCTGCACCTTGTCCTGGCTGGCGTTGTAGGCGTCGGCCCGCTCCTCCAGCGCGGTCTCCCTCTCGTCGGCCAGCCCATGCCAGAACTGAATCTCCACGGTCCCGTCTGCCTCGTCGAGCGCGTCGACGGGACACGGTGGGTACTCGGCGAGGGGCGCCTCGGTCGTTGTGGGAGCCGGCTCGGTCGTGGCGGGCTCCGTCTCCGCCGGCTCACCACCGTCGGTGGAGTCGGTCTCGTCGCCATCTTCGACAGGTTCGCTCGGCGCGGGCTCGATCACCGGGGTGTCGGGTGGTTTCGTGTCGTCGCCACCCTCGCCGGAGGTGAGCGCCGACTCTCCGGAGGAGCAGGCGGCCACGACGGCGGCGGCAGCGAGAGCGAGAGCTGCGGATCGAAGGGGAGCGCTCGAACGCATGGTGGATCAACCTTTCACGGCGCCGGCGGTGAGACCCCGCACGAGTTGCCGCTGGAAGAGGAAGAGGATCGTGAAGATGGGGATGGCAGCGATGACAGTACCGGCCATCACCAGGTTCGGTTTGTCGAGGTTGGACTGGCTGAGCAGGCGCAGGCCGCTCTGGACGGTGTGCCATTCGTCGTCGGTCACCACCAGGTTGGGCCACAGGTACTGGTTCCACGAGCCGAGGAAGCTGAACAGAGCCAGCGCCCCGATGGTGGGACGAACGAGCGGAACTGCAACATGACGGAGGAAGCCGAGGTGTCCCACGCCGTCGATCGCCGCAGCGTCACGGAGGTCGCGGGGCAGAGTGAGGAACACCTGGCGGAGCAGGAAGGTGCCGAAGGCGGTTGCCAGGAACGGCACGGTGAGACCCTGGTACGTGTTGATCCAGTCCAATTCGCGGATTGTCTCGATGTTCACCACGAGGGTCGCCTCGAGTGGCACCAGCAGGGTCGCCACGAACACGGCGAACAGGACGTTCTTCCCTGGGAACTTCAGGATTGCGAACGCGTAGGCCGACAGAACCGATGTGACGACCTGCGCTGCAGTCACGATGAAGGCAACCACGAATGAATTGACGAGGTAGCGCCCGAGGTGCCCGGACGACCACGCATTGCGGAACGGCTCGAGGGTGAATCCGTCGGGGAGGAGCGGGTTGACGAACACCTTGTCACCCGGCTTCAGTGAGGCGATCACCGTGGTGTAGATCGGAAAGATCACGATGAAGGCGACGACCGCGAGGAGCAGGTAGCGGCCGAACTTGGCATACCCGGTCGGCGAGTCGAACGTATTCGGGACCTCGCGGTGGAGGGCCTTGTGGGTGATCCCGACTTCATCCTCGTCGACGAAGACGGCGCCGACGGCCTCAGTCGCCATAGTGCACCCTCCTTCCCATACCGACGACCTGCAGCGCCGAGAGGATGAGCAGGATCAGGAAGAGCAGGACCGCGCCGCCCGCCTGGAGCCCGACATCGCTCTTGATCGGGGAGTTGCTGCCGTAGATGAAGTACGTCACGGTCGTCGTGGATGCTTCAGGCTGTGGGCCGCCACCCGTGAGGAGGTCGATCTCTCCGTAGGTCTGGAAGGCCCGGCTGACCATCACGATGACGAGGAAGAGCATCGTCGGGCCGAGCATCGGCAGGGTGATCGCCCAGAAGCGACGGATGCCACCCGCACCATCGACGGCAGCGGCCTCGTGGAGGTCCCGGGGGATCGACTGGAGGCCCGCCGTGACGAGGATGAACGTGAACCCGAGGTTGGCCCACACGCTCGACACGGCGACGGCAACGAGTGCGGTGCCGGGGTCCTGCAACCACCCGGGGTCCTTCACGGAGGGAAAGATGCTGGAGAACCACTCGACGTTGGCGAGCGCTCCGACCGACGGCTGGAGCAGGAACAGCCACATCAGGCTCGCTACCGCCACCGAGGTGGCGACCGTGGAGGAGAACACGGTGCGGAACACGGCGATGCCGCGCAGGTACTTGTCGGCGAGCACGGCGAGGGAGATCCCCAGCAACAGGCCGAGCGGCACGCTGATGAGGGCGAACTTCACGGTCACCCAGAGTGCGTGCTGAAACTCAGCGGAGCGGAAGAGGTCGACGTACTGCCCGAACCCGTTCGACACACAGTTGTTGCCGAAGTTGTCGCAGCGCTGTTGGCCGAGCCAGACCGCACGGCCGAGCGGATACAGCACGAACACCGACAGGATGATCGCGGAGGGTGCCAACATCGCCATCGCCAGGGGGAAGTCGCGCCACTTCTCCTTCCGCGACCGGTTGATGGTCGTCGCCACGTCCACGGACCCTAGGCCGTCCCCGCTCCGCTCCGCTGATCTCGTTTGAGTACGGTCGGGGTGTGAGCGATCTCGGGGCGAGCGACCAACAACCCGGAGTGGCCGACGACGTCGGCGAAGGGCCCGAGGCGGTCGCGGACGTGGAGGCTCCCGCGGAGTCGTCGTCGGAACACCTACCGGGGATGGCCCCGGAGCCCGTACGAATCGACCTGGACTCCATCGAGCGCGATCTCGACGCGGTCGAACAATCGCTCGACCGGCTGGCCGACGGCACCTACGGGACCGACGAGGTCACCGGCGAGCCAATCGCCGACGAGATACTCGAGAACGACCCCACGGCGCGGCGGGCATGAACAAGAAGGCGGTCGCCTCCCTCGCGTCGGTGGCGGCGCTGGCAGCCGGCCTCGCCGCGGCGGCTCAGAAGGCACGCACCTCCCCACTCACGAACCGGTTCAACCGGTCGGCACGGGTGTGGAAGCTGTCGGCCCGCAACTCGGCGCGCTACGCGGTCAGCCGCGTGCGCGGGTTCGGTTCGGCCGAGGAACGGCGCGCCGAACTCGACGAGCAGTTCGCCATCCGCACCGCCGAAGACGTGGCGAAGGAACTCGGTGAGATGAAGGGGGTGCTGATGAAGGCCGGTCAGCTCATCAGCTTCATCTTCGAGGCACTGCCCGACGAGGCCCAGGATGCGCTCGCCACCCTGCAGGCCGATGCCGCCCCCATGGCGCCGAGCCTCGCCGCCGACGTGGTGAAGACCGACCTCGGCCAGCCCCCCGAACGCGTCTTCCTCGACTGGACCGACATGCCGGTCGCTGCCGCATCGATCGGCCAGGTGCATCGCGCCATCACACCCGACGGACGGGACGTGGCGGTGAAGGTTCAGTACCCCGGCGTGCACGAGGCCATCGAGACCGACCTCGACGCCGCCGAGGTGATGTACGCCATGTTCTCCTCGATGATGTTGAAGGGCCTCGACGCCAAGGGACTCGTCGACGAGCTGCGGGCGCGCATGCGCGAGGAACTCGACTACTCCCGCGAGGCGGGAAACCTGGCCGAGTTCGAGGCACGGTTCCAGGGCCATCCGTGGATCCGGATCCCGAAGCTGGTCCCCGAGTTCTGCACCGAGCGGCTGCTCACCACCGAGTGGGTCGACGGGATGACCTTCGACGAGTTCCGTCGCAACGAGACGCAGTCCACGAAGGACCGCGCCGGAGAGGTGATCTGGAGGTTCGCCCAGAACGCCATCAACCGCTACGGGATCTTCAACGGCGACCCGCATCCGGGGAACTACAAGTTCCACCACGACGGCAGCGTCACCTTCCTCGACTACGGGCTGGTGAAGCGCTGGACTCCCGGCGAGTGGGACACGCTGAAGCCCACGATGGACGCCGTCATCATCGACCGCGACCCCGAACTGGTGGTGCAGCGGATGGAGGCCTCCAACTTCCTCCGGCCCGGTCACGGGCTCGACCCCCAGCTCGTCTACGACTACGTGTCGAGCCCGTACACGCCGTACCTCACCGACGAGTTCACGTTCACCCGCGAGTGGATGCGGGACACGCTCGCCACCATCCTCGACATCCAGGGTCCCCACGCTGCGGTGATCGAACAGCTCAACTTGCCGGCCAGCTTCGTCATCCTCGACCGCGTGGTGTGGGGCGTGAGCGCCATCCTCGGCAAGCTCGAGGTACGCGCCCCGTGGCGGTCGATGATCATGGAGTACATCGCCGACGCTGATCCCGCGACCGACCTCGGCGCCGCCGAAGCCGCCTGGTCCGCCACCCACCACCACTGAAGGGGTCAGACACCGATCGCGAAACCTGCAACGCAAAGCTGCAACAGGTGTCTGACACCGTGCGCGGATCTCGAGGGCACTAGCGTCTCGCGGTCAAAGGGGGATCTGTGACTGACACCGAGTCGACTGTTCGGGCGCCGTTTGCGCCGTGGGACCGCCGGGAGCTGCCCGGTTCGTTCGACGTGGACGAGACCGCGCGCCGCGCCGGCATCTACAAGTGGACCGAGATGAAGCTCTTCGAGGCGCTGGGTGGCTGGGTCGCGACCGTGCCCGAGCTCGACGTGAAGATGCGGCTCGGCACCCACTGCTACCACCACGCCTGGCACGCCGACCTGTGGCACAAGCGGCTACCCGAACTGCGCGAGATGAAGCCCGAGCGCCTCACCCAACCGGCCAACGCGGCCATGGCGCGCTTCATCGAGGCGATGACCGAGCCCGAAGCGCCGGAGCTGACGATCGAGAAGCTGGTCGGCGTGTACCGGGTGCTGATCCCCCGGTTCATCGCCGCCTACACGTTTCACATGAACAACACGAGCGAGATCACCGACGCACCCACGATCCGCTCGATCAAGTTCATCCTGCAGGACGAGTACGAAGACTGGCGCGACGGCGAGATGATGCTCCAGTCACTGATCACGACGCCCGACCAAGTCCGGCGGGCGTCGGAACACCAGGCCAAGCTCGAGGCGATCATGGTCGAGGCCGGCGGGGTCTGCGGACCGGGTAGTATCGGCTTCGGGGCCGACACCAGTACAGAAGGGGGCAGCTGATGCGCCAGTTCTTTCCCGTCGAGGATCTCGCTCGCGACGAGCGGTTCGTCCAGACCAACATGGCCGAGCGGATGGCCGACGCGCGGTCTGCGGCTGCGCAGACCTCCAGCCGTAAGAGCCGTGGGGCCAACAACCGGCTCACGCCGGAGCGCCACGACGCCTCCGACGCAGCCCGGGGCCTGATGCACGGGATCATGGTCGGTGAGATCCAGGCCCTCGAAGGAGCCGGTCGCACCGCCCACGACTTCGCCGAAGGCGATGGCACCAACGACACGATCCCGTTCGAGCTGAAGCTCGACATGGCGCGCCAGGCGTGGGACGAGGCCCGGCACGTCGAGATCAGCGCCAAGCTGAGCGACTGGATGGGCACCGAGCTGGGCGAGTTCGCGGAGAACACGGTGCTGTTCCAGGCCGCCTGCTCGAACGACCCCATCCTCCGCCTCGCCGGCGTCAACCGGGCTCTCGAGGGACTGGCGATCGACGTGTTCACCCAGATGAAGGAGTTCGGCGACATCGCGGGCGACCCGTACCTCGAGTTCTGCGAGGACTGGATGCTCGCCGACGAGGTCACCCACGTGAAGATG
>CBFCWZ010000064.1:0-13596 GCA_965601935.1 uncultured Ilumatobacteraceae bacterium | reverse complement strand
CAATTGAAGGACCACGGCATCTGGGTGGTCGGGCTCGACGACGCCGCCGACCAAACCCTTTTCGAACTGGAGTCGCTGGCGACAGAACCGATCTGCCTCGTGCTCGGCGCCGAGGGAGCGGGCCTCTCCCGCCTCGTGCGGGAGCGCTGCGACTCGATCGTGTCGATCCCCATGCTCGGCCGGGTCAGCTCGCTCAACGTGTCGGCAGCGGCAGCACTCGCCGCGTTCGAGGTCGCCCGCGCCCGCCTGGGGTGACCGCGCCCCCGACCTCGGATCGCTCTACGGTGAGCACCATGCGGACCGCATCGCCAACGCACAGCCGCCACCGCGGCCGCCTCTCCGTCGCGACCGTTGCTCTCCTCTCGCTCGGAGGTCTCGCCGCGTGCGGCGACGACGAGAGCGCCCAGGACAGATACTGCGCCGCCGGCGACGAGTTCCGAGCCAGTCTCGACGCCCTGTTGGATCTCGAACTGCTGTCGGGCGGCGTCCCCGCCGTGAGCGAAGCACTCGACACGGTCCGCGCCGACCTCACCGAGTTGCGGGAGACCGCGACCGAGGCTGCCGCCGACGAGGTCGAAGCGTTGGAGCAGGCCATCAACGGCATCGGCGACTCGCTCTCCGACGCCGGCACCGAACTCAGTATCGAGAAGGTGGAAGCCGTCGGTACCGCCTTCTCGGACGCAGCCTCCGCCGCCCAGGAGGTCTACGCAACCCTCGCCGACTGCTGACTTCCTGCGGCCGTCACGGTTCGGCGTCGTCGAGTCGGCGCAGCACGCTCTCGAGGTTCTCACGGTTGAGATATCCGCCCGCCATCTCACGGCGGCCGGTGAAGGAGCGGCGACCGTGGAGGAGACGCCAGTTGTCGATGAGGATCATCTGGCCCTCTTCCAGCCTCATCTCCACGGTGTTGCCCGACCGCGCGATCAACTCCTCGAGCAGCTCCAACGCACCGTAGAAACGTCGCTCCTCGTCGGGAGGCAACAGGAACGGAGCACGGTCGTGGTTGTTGTAACTGACCTGGGCGAGCCGACCGCTCTCCTTCCGGAAGGCGGGTCGCCAGGCCACGAGGTCGCTGCCGTCGCCGAGGTACCGACCTGGGATCTGGACCGTCTCGAGTGTCTCGGTGGCGACGGGATCGATGTCGGCCATTTGCCGGTGGAGAGCGAGGCCGTCCACGAGGACGCTCTCGCCTCCCGTCGCCGACGGGACGTGACAGTGCAGCGAGACCAGGCCGGGAGCGTCTCTGCTGTAGGTGCCATCGGTGTGCGGTGTGATCTCGAGGTGTGTCGACGCGGTGTCGTCGAGTTCGCCATCGGATCCGAATCGCCACACGTCGCCGAAGATCGAGGCCCGGACGTAGCTGATCCGCTCCAGCACAGAGCGCGTCGCGTCTCGGGTGACGGGAACGTCTTCGACCAGCACCACGCCGTCCCGGCGGAAGGCGCGCATCGAGTCCGCGACGACTGCATCGTCCTCCACGAAGCAGGCGAACGAGGGACGGTGGAGCCGTTCCCTCAGTGAGTCGGCATCCCAGGGCTCCTGGGCGCCGGCGAACACGTCGTACGTCCGAGCCGCGCCCGCCAGCCCGGTGAGCAGTGCCACCGGGTACGCCGCTGGTGGGCCACCCGGCCACTCGACGATCAACGCACTGCCATCTGGCTCGACCCTCACCTCCGCACGCGTTGCGCCCGCCGCCACCGCGGGCGCAACGAGACGCTGGTTCGAGCGCTCATGGAACGACTGCGGATCGCGCGAGTGGTCACGCAACCACGTCCAGGAGAAGGCCTGACGGACACCGTCGATCGTCACCTCGACACAGGCATCGGAGGTCTCGGCTGCGGAGATCATCCGTCGAGTCTCGCGATCCTGTGGGTCGACGGAGGTATCCACCACTCGCAACGGGCCGACTCGTACCGTTCACATGTGGCCGACCACGGGGCGACCGATTCTCCTGTGCTCCGACAGATGGTGGTCCTTCTGGCTTTCACCGCCTTGCTGGTGGGCGGGCTGATGCTCCTGCTGGGCGACGGTGAGCCGGACGCCACGACGTCAACCGCCTCTCTCGCCACGGTCGGCGACGAGGACGACGGGGCAACCGCCACCACCGAGCCGGTCGGGCGCGTGACCATCGCGGTCAGCGGGGAGATCCTCCCCCATCCCTCCGTGGTCGATTTCGCCGCAGGCCACGGCATCGCCCAGAGCTACAGTTTCGCCCCCCTCTTTGCCGACATCCGGCGCACGATCCGCACGGCCGACCTCGCGATCTGCCACCTCGAGGTACCCGTGGCACCGGAGGGCACGTCGCTGAGCGGCTACCCGAATTTCGCCATCCCTGCCGAGATCGGCAAGGGGATCCGACAGACCGGATGGAACCGTTGCTCCACGGCGTCGAACCACAGCAACGACAGGGGTACCGCGGGCATCGTCGCCACGATCGAGGCCCTCGAAGCGGCGAACGTGGCCCACAGCGGCACCGCCCGCACACCCGAAGAGGCAACCCAGGTCCCGCTCAGCATGGCCAACGGAGTTCCGGTCGCCCACCTCTCCTATACGTGGGGATTCAACGGGACCGAGCCGGCCGAGGACTGGATGGCCAACGTGATCGATCAACAGACGATCCTCACCGAGGCCGCGATCGCCCGGCGCGCCGGCGCCGAGATCGTCGTGGTGAGCCTGCATTGGGGCAACGAGTACGACTCGTTCGGATCCCCCGACCAGCGCATCCTGGCCGACGAGCTGCTGGCGTCACCGAACATCGACCTGCTCGTCGGGCACGGCCCCCACGTGATCCAGCCCATCGAGGAGTACCACGGCAAGTTCGCCCTCCTCAGCGTGGGCAACCTCATCGCCAACCAAGGGTCGACACGCCCGTCCACCTACGACGGGATGATCGCGTCGATCCCGTTCGAGCGCACCGACGACGGCACGTACCGGGCGACGCGCCCGGTGGTCGAGCCCACCTGGTACGACAACAGCGCCGGTGAGGTCCGGCTCGTGAACGCAGGCACCGGCCCGGCTGATCCCGCCTGGATCCAGTCCCACCTCGACGCCAGCCGCGCCCGGACCGTCGAGATCCTCGGCGATTTCGTCGCCACCCGCTGACCGACCCAGCACATCCGCCGTGCCGAGGAGTCCCGGCCGACGGGCCGGTCAGGCGATCACCGGCGTCACGGGTTCATGGACAGAAACCGGGTCCGCGTGAGAGCCTCACCGGATGGCTGGGAAGATCGATGCGCTGGAGGTTCGCCGCGATGACCTGGCGACGACGCGGGAGGTTCACGAACCTCTCCCCCACCTCGGTGAGGGGGAGGTGCTCCTGCGCGTCGACCGGTTCGGGCTCACCTCGAACAACGTCTCGTACGGGGTGGCCGCCGACCTCGTCGGGTACTGGAACTTCTTCCCGGCAGCCGGCGAGGGCTGGGGGCGGATCCCCGTGTGGGGATTCGCCGACGTGGTCGAATCCCGCTCCGAAGCGGTCGAGGTCGGGCGTCGCGTGTTCGGCTACCTGCCGATGGCGACGCACCTGATCACCACACCTACGAGGGTGTCCCAGAGCGGCTTCACCGATGGCGTCAGCCACCGCGCCGACCTTCCGGGCACCTACAACCGGTACCAGTTCACACGCGCCGACCCGATGTACCGGCCCGAGAAGGAGAACCACCAGGCTGTCTTCGTCCCGCTGTTCTTCACGTCGTTCTTCATCGACGACTACCTCCTCGACAGAGAGGACTTCGGCGCAGATGTCGTCATCCTGTCGAGCGCGTCGAGCAAGACTGCGGCGGGCGTCGCGCTGTGCATGTCCCACCGAGACGGCCCACGCCCGAAGATCATCGGGCTCACCTCACAGGGCAATGCGGAGTTCGTCCGCGGGCTCGGCTTCTACGACGAAGTCTGCACCTACGACGCCGTCGACTCGCTCGACGCGACCCGGCACGCCGTGTTCGTCGACGTCGCCGGCGATGCCGAGGTCGTCGCCGCCGTGCACGGGCACTTCACCGATCGGTTGGCGGCGAGTCTGAAGGTCGGCTTCACCCACTGGGAGGACGGTGGCGACGACGCCGACCTCCCCGGACCGGCGCCGGAGATGTTCTTCGCGCCCACCCAGATCTCGAAGCGGGTTCAGGAGTGGGGGCGCAAGGGGTACCAAGACCGGGTCGGCGCGGCATGGACCGACCTTCTCGAGGTGGCCGACGAGTGGGTCCGCTTCACCGAGGTGCGCGGCCTCGACGGCCTGCGCGACGCGTTCGTGGAGATCCTGGGCGGCCGGCTCGACCCTTCGGAGGCACTGATGATCGAGGTGGGAGAGTGAGCACGCCGGACGTGCATCCCGACTGCGTGCCCTTCGCAGCATTCCTGGGGGTGTGGCACGGGCGCGGGACCGGCGACTATCCCACCATCGACCCGTTCGAGTACATCGAGGAGGTCACGGTCTCCCACGTCGGCAAGCCGTTCTTCACCTACGAACAGCGCACGCGCGACGCGTCGAGCGGGCTTCCACTCCACATGGAGACCGGATTCATCCGGCCGGTGGGTTCCGACCGGGTCGAGGTCGTTCTTGCCCACCCGTCGGGCGTGGCGGAGATCCTCGAGGGTCCCGTTCGCACCGGACCCAAGCTCACCTTCGACCTCTGGACGACCTCGGTGACGATCACGTCCACGGCGAAGGACGTCACCGAACTCCACCGCTCGGGGGAAGTCGACGGCGACGTGTACCGCTACTCGATCACGATGGCCGCCGTCGGCCTCCCGCTCACCCACCACCTCGAGGCGCAACTCCACCGAGTGGCGGGTTGACGGCTACTCGTTGAGCGCGGCGATGGTGTCGGGGCCGACGACGCCGTCCGCCTCCAGGCCCCGGCTCTGCTGGAAGGCGATGACTGCGGCTTCGGTGTCGGGGCCGTAGTAGCCGTCGGCGTCGACCGGGAACCCGTGGTCGGTGAGCGCGATCTGGATCTGCTCCACCGCGGGACCGCTGTCGCACAGCAGGAACGGTTCCTCACTGGTCTCGGTGAAGCTGGAGCAGGGGTTCTCGGTGGCGGTTTCCGGGGCCTCGCGATCAGCGACGGTGGTCGCCGGCTCGGCCCCGTCGGTCGCCGACGTCGAGTCGGAGGAGTCGTCGCCGGCGACGAGCAGCAAGATGAGAGCGAGCGCGACGAGCGCCACGATCAGGAAGGCGAACGGAATCAGCCATGCGGGCCGGCGCTGCTGCTCAGCGGGGTAGTTCGTCACGCATCCTCCCTCTCAGTTGTCGCCCCGGCGTGGGGCGGCCGGACGATCAGTCGGTGGCGACTGCCTCTCCGACCGGCTCCTCGGCGGGAGCCTCATCGGCGACAGGCTCGTCGGCAGCGGCATCTTCCTTGGGGCCCTTGCCGAGCTTCACCAGGATGACGTCGCGTTGTGCGCGCCCACTCTCGGTGCCGAGCATGTAGCCGAACGCTGCTGCCATGGCGAGCAGGAGAAGAAGCGAAACCTTGACCTTCATGTCGTGTCTCCGTTGGTGAGTCGGTCGCCCCGCGAGGTCGCAGGGTCTGTGGCCGGAGAGTAGCCCGCAGAGCCCACGCGTGGGCAGAGGGCCTTCGTCACAACTCAACGTGGCCAGTACTGGTTCACTGGTCGGCATGGACACCTCCGAGTTGGTGATCGTGATCGTCCTCCTCCTGCTCGTCGCCGGCTTGTTCGTGCTGGCCCTTGCCGAGACGTCGCTCCTCCAGGTCCGCCGATCGGCCGCCGAGGTCGAAGCCGACGCAGGCGACCGACAGGCTGCCGGGCTCCTCGCCCTGCTCGACGACCTGCCGAGGGCGCTGAACGCGGTGCTGCTCACCGTGCTGCTCGCTCAGGTGACCGCCGCGACGATGGCCGGCGAGCTGGCCAGGGGCTGGTTCGGTGGCACCGGCGCCACCATCGCGACCGCCACGGTGACGGTCGTTCTCTTCGTCTATGGCGAAGCCGTCCCGAAGACCATCGCCGTCAGGAACCCCTTCCCGGTGGCCCGCCGGCTCGCCGCACCCGTGCGCTGGCTGAGTGCGATTCTCCGCCCGATCGTGTCGTTGCTCGTGCGGTTCGCCGACCTGCAGTCCCGCGGCTCGGCCCGGGACACGGTTACGTCCGTGAGCGAGGCGGAACTCCGCCTCCTCGCCGACGAAGCAGCGGAGAAGGGCCAGATCGAGGAGTCCGACGCGGAACTGATCGAGCGCTCGTTCGACTTCGGCGACCGCCAGGTCGGCGAGATCCTCGTTCCCCGGGACCGTGTGGTCGCCGTGCCCTCCCACGCATCGGTCGCAGACGCTCTCCAGACCGCCATTGCGGCGGGCCATCGACGGCTGCTGGTCCACGATGGCGGGATCGACCACATCACCGGGTTCGTGCGCCTCCGTGACCTCGCCGCGGCCGTCACATCCGAGCCCGAAACGACGGTCTCGACACGAACCCGGACAGTGCTCACCGTCTCCAAGAGCTCACCGGTGACGGACCTCCTGCAACGAATGCAGCAGGCGCGATGCCACATGGCCGTCGTCGAGGCTCCCGGGGGACTGATCGAGGGCATCGTCACCATCGAGGACGTCGTGGAGGAACTGGTCGGCACCATCGACGACATCTGACCGTCCTGCACAGCCGCCGTTCCGTTGGTCGTGAGAGGCGGTCGCGAATGTCTGACCAGCGCGAGGGTCACCGCCTCCGCCGGACGGATCCTGACGCGCCGTCGTCGACCTGCTGGTTCGCCGTGTCCCGCTCGGGCACCCGATCAGCGGGCAGGCCCGGCACCCGCGCGAACTTCACCGACAGATTCTGAGGAGGGCCGATGTCTGGCGACGCCCCCGGCCTCCCTGCGAGACTGGGTGGGGAAGGGGGCCCGTGGACTGCACGGCTTGTGGACACACGAATTCCGAGGGGGCGAAGTTCTGCTCGCAGTGCGGCACAGCGGTCACGCGCGCCTGCGCCTCTTGCGGCCACGAGCTGGCACCGGACGCCCGCTTCTGTGAGCAGTGCGGCACGGCGGCGGGCGGCCCGAGTGCTCCGCCGACCATGGTCGACGAACCGGACGACACCGCAGTCCGCAAGACGGTCACCGTGCTGTTCGCCGACCTGGTCGGCTCCACGGCGTTCGGTGAACGGGTCGACGCCGAGTCCACCCGTGACGTGCTCGCCCAGTACCACTCGATGGCCCGATCGGTGATCGAGGAGCACGGAGGCTTTCTCGCCAAGTTCATCGGGGACGGTGTGATGGCGTTGTTCGGTGTCCCCGAGACGGCGGAGGACGACGCCACCCGGGCGATCGCCGCGGGTGTCGCGCTCCAGACGGGTTTCGAGCCGCTCCGCGATCTCGTCGCCCGACAGCACGGTGCCGACCTCAGACTGCGTGTGGGGATCAACACGGGTGAGGTCGTGATCGCCGACGGCGACGCCGACGTGGTGGGCGACGCCCTCAACACCGCCGCTCGCCTGGAGGCAGCGTGTTCACCGGGACGAGTGCTCGTCGGTGAGGACACGTGGCGGCTGACGCGTTCCGCCATTGAGTTCGAGGAACTCGGAACCGTCGAGGTGAAGGGCAAGGCGGGGCCCGTCGCCACCTATCAGGTGCTCGCCGCCGGACCCGACGACGACGACTCCGGGACGCCGTTCGTCGGGCGGGTCGGAGAGCTGTCCCGCCTGCGGGACGTCTTCGACGCGGCCGTTTCCGGACGCAGTGCCCGGCTCGCCACTGTCGTGGGGGCGCCGGGAGTCGGCAAGACCCGTCTGGCGCGCGAGCTCTGCCTCGACGTCGACGATGTGGCGACCGTCATCGAGATGAGATGCCGGCGCTCCGGTACCGCCACGTTCGCACCTGTCGCCGACCTCCTGCGCTCGTCCGCCGACCTCGGCGAGCACGACTCCCCCGACGAGACGAGGACCGCGGTCCGCCGACTCGTGCACGGCCTCAGCGACGCCGATCGGGTGGCCGACCTCCTCACCAGTTTCGTCGGCATCGGCGGCGACCGATCGACGGAGGAGGCGTTCTTCGCGGTGCGCCGATTGTTCGAGAGTCAGGCCCGGCGACAGCCGGTCGTGATCGTGGTCGACGACATCCAATGGGCCGAACCGCTGTTCCTCGACCTGCTCGAGCACCTCGCCGAGTGGGTCGACGACGCGCCGATGCTGGTCCTGGCGCTGGCCCGACCCGAGATCCGTGAGATCCGGCCGGCCCTGGCCACCGAGGGACGGCTCGTCCAGGTGGCGATCGCTCTCGAGGGTCTCGACGCCGATGCCACCGCCGAACTGGCGGCGAAGCTCGTCGGCGCGGCCGAACTGCCGGCCGAGCTGATCGGCCGACTCCCCCAATCGACCGAGGGGAACCCGCTGTTCGTCCGCGAGCTGATGCGAATGCTCGTCGACGACGGAGTGATCGTCGAGTCCGGCAGCGGGTGGGAACTGACGATCGAGGCCGAGGCAGTGGAGGTCCCGCCGACGATCCAGTCGCTGCTGTCAGCGCGGCTCGACCGGATGCTGCCCGACGAGCGTCGGCTCGTCGAGCTGGCGTCGGTGGTCGGCAGCGAGTTCCCGCTCGGTGCGGTCGCCGCGATCTCCGAGCCCGGGACCGACCTGCACTCACTGCGCACCGTGTTGGACCGCCTCCGGCGCCGCGAGCTGGTCGAATCCGCCGGCCGCTATCGGGGCGACGAGCCGGTCTTCCGTTTCCACCACGTGTTGATCCGCGATGCCGCGTACCGCCGCCTCCTGAAACGCCGCCGCGCCGACCTCCACGCGCGCGTCGGCGAGTGGACGGAGCGGACGGCAGTCGACCTGCCCGGCGAACACGGAGCCCTGATCGCGTTCCACTTCGAGCAGGCCTTCGCCTACCGCCGTGAGCTCTCCGACCTCGATGAGGAGACGACCGACCTCGGTCGCCGGGCAGCCGGCCTGCTCCGCGTCGCCGCCGAGCGGGCGTTCGACCGTGATGACATCGCCGCTGCCGGAGCACTCGTCGAACGCGCCGTGGCCTGTCTCGACACCGGCGAACCGGAATTGCCCGACCTCCTGAAGCTCGGCTGCGAGGCATTGCTGTCGCTCGGCGACGTGTCGAGGAGCCGCTCCCTCGTCGGGGCCCTGGCCGCATTGGGCGGGGACGACCGCCAGGCTGCATGGACCTCGTGCTTCCAGGCTCAGCTGACCGTCCTCACGGAGCCCGGCACCCTCCACGATGTGCTGCGTCGGCTGGACACTGCGGCCGACGACCTGACCCGGCTCGGCGACGACGCCGGCGTGGCGAAGGCCCGGCTCGTCCGCGCCGGTGCGTTGGCCCGGCTGGGCCGCATCGGCGAGTCCGAGTCTGAGCTCGACCTCGCCCTGACGGCCGCTCGGGCCGCCGACGACCGGCGGCGCGTCGCCGCCGTGCTCGGTGTTGCGCCCGTCGCCGCACTCTGGGGCCCGAGCCCGATTCCGAGAGCGGGCGGCCGTTGCCTCGACGTCATCCGGCTCCTGCGGATCACCACCGGCTCCCCCTCGGTCGAGGCGGTGTCGACCCGCTGCCAGGCCGTCCTCGAGGCCCTCCGTGGGCGTTTCGACACCGCCCGCACGATGCTCGCCGAGGCCCGTGCAACCGTCGAGGAACTGGGCCTCCGCCACGAGGTTCTCGAGACGCAGATGTACGCGGGCATCGTCGAGCTGCTCGCCGACGAGCCCGCCGCCGCGGAACCGCCACTGCGGGACGCCTACAAGGGGCTCGCCGACCTGGGGATCGACGCCGATGCCGGCCAGGCCGCCGCCTACCTCGCCCGTGCACTGCTCCGGCTCGGACGGGTCGACGAGGCCGACGAACTCGCCGGCGCCAGCGACGCGCTGGCCGGCCAGACCCCTCAGACCGGAATCGTCGCCCGCTCCGTCCAGGCCGAGGTTCTTGCCGCACAGGGCCACTCCGACGTGGCGGTCCAGATCGCCCGCGAAGCGGTCGAGATCGCCTCGGCCACCGACCTCGTCATCGACCACGCCGACGCCAACGCCGTTCTCGCCGCAGTGGCCACCGACCCGGCCGAGTCCGCCGCCGCCCGAGACGCAGCAACCCACCTCTACGACAGCAAGGCAGCAACCCTCCCGCCATCCCTCGCCTCGCACAGGGCGCCGCCGGCATCTGATCCGATCGAACGGGAGTCGAGTCCGGTCCCGCCATACGACACCGTCGACGAGGACGCCGCCCACGCCTCCCTCGACGAGCCGTGGAACCGGGCCGCCGACACCCACGAGCGCTACTTCCGGCTGCACCTCGTGGGCGAGTGGGAGCAGGCCCATTCGTTCTTCGCCGACGACGTCGTCATCGACGATCGCCGCAATGTCGTCGGTGTGCACTACACCGGCCAGCAGGAGTACAACCAGGCGTACGACACCTGGACCTTCGACCCTGCTCGTTCGACGGCCAGGACCTTGGCAACCCGGGGCGACGACCTCGCGGTGCGTCGGTGCCTCCGGTCCTCGGACGACCGTGAAGTCGAGCACCTCGCGGTCGTCCACGTCGACTCCGGCGGTCGGATCGACCACGTCGTCAGCTTCGATGCCGGCGATCTCCGTCACGCGATCGACGAGTTCTACCGGCAGTACGAAGCCGAACTCGTCGCGGCAGGAGATCTCGAGGCGCTACTGGACCACCGGGGGACGGCCGATCATCGCGAGGCCATCGTCGACCGCGACATCGACCGGTACTACGCGTTTCAGGATCCGAGCGGGGAGATCGTCGACCACCGTCCGGTCGGTTGGGGCACACTGAGCATCGCCGAGTCCCATGAGCGTCTCGCCACGTTGCGTGACCTTGCCGGGGATCTCGAGACCTACGTCGCCCGCGTCATTCGCAGCGAGCGGAACGTCAGCCTGATCGAGCAGGTGCTACAGAGCACCAGCCCGCAGGGCGGGGTGTCGGAGGAGTCCTCTCTGTTCCTCGTTCGTGAGCGGGCCGGTCTCGTCGTCCGGATCGAGCAGTTCCACGTCGGCCAGATCGACGCCGCTCTCCGCGCCTTCGACCAGCAGCACGCACTGACGAGGGCTGACGGCGCCGCCAACGCTGCCTCCATGGTCGGCGACTACGTGAACGCCTCGCTTACGGCGTGGGGCCGGCTCCGACCCGTCCTCCTCTCCCCAGAGTGCTCCGTCGTGGGGACGGATGGCGCCGCGCTGAGCGGCGACCTCGGATCCTTCTCCGATGTCGATCGGCTGCGCAGCCTCGGCGTCGGAGTGTCCTCACATCGCACGCTCGGCCTCTGGGGCGAGCGCATCGCCCTCGTCGAACTCCGGGATGACGATGTCGATGGCGCTCCGTTCCACCGCATCGCCGTCGAGGAGATCGACGACCACGCTCGTCTGTGCTCCATCACGCTCTTCGAGCCCACGATCGACGGCCTTCGTGCAGCCGTCGAACTGGCGATCGATCGCACCGACGAGATCACCCCTCAGCCACCGGTGGTGCAGATGTTGCACGCGATGGCCGACGCGGGCCGTGACGACGTCGGTGCGCTCCGCTCGTACGTGAGTGCTGGGTTCGAACAGGTCGACCACCGCGAAATGGGCTTCGGATCACTCACCGCCGAGGCGTATCTCGAACTGATGTCGTCGTCGGACGAGATCATGGACGAACTCCATGTTCCACAGGGCTTCTTCCACGCCACCGACCGCGGCCTCGTCACCAAGCTGGCGAACATCGTCGTGCGGCCGAACGGGGAACTCGACATCGCCGCACCCATGTGCATGGTGTTCGTCTTCGACGACGAGGGGCGGGTGGTCCGGCAGGAACTGTTCGAGGAGTCCGACGAGGACACCGCGTTGTCCCGCCTGGAGGAACTCACCGGCGAACCGACTTCGAGGTCCGATGAGCCGTGGAACCGGGCCGACGCGTGGTGCCGCAGCGGGTGGGTGAGCTTCACCGGCCACGACCGCGAGGGGTGGCGGAGCCATCTGAGTGACGACATCGTGCTCGACGACCGTCGCCCACTGATCGGTGGGGAGTCCGCCGGACGGGACACGCTGATCGAGAGGATGTGGGCGATCAGCGACGCGAAGATCGACGACTCCTGGCTCACCACCGTCGCCACCCGCGGCGATCGCCTGGTGCTGCAACGCCACGGCCTGCGCACCGACGACGGCACGACCTGGGACTTCCTGGCCGTCTACCTGCTCGGTGACGACCACCGGGTCGCCCGCATGACCGTGTTCGACGGGGAGGCGCTGGCCGAAGCGATCGACGAACTCGACCGCCTGTTCCTCGACGAGCCCGACAGCCCGTTGGAGGCGCTGGCCGTCCGGAGGGCAGCGGCAGTCCATCGTGCCTTCCGCGAAGGAGACGTCGAGGCGTTGGAGTCGATGTCGACGCAGTCCGCCCACCGCACGGACCATTCGCCACTCGGGTGGGGTGCGATGGGGTCGGCGGGGATGGACGAGAGACGGAGGTCGCTCTTCGACCTCGACGTGGACTTCTACCTGTACCTGGCTCGCGTGCACTGGGTCGACCCTCACTGCGTGTGCTTCGGCGTCCACCGGATCACCTGGCCCGCCGACGGGAGCGAGTACGAGTCGTCCATGCTCGTCGTGGAGGACATCGACAAGTCGACCGAGGAGAACGTCGGCCACATGTTCGACGAGTCGCAGGTGGATGAGGCGATCGCCACCGCACGGGCGCGCAGCGATTCGTTCAGCGAGCCGGCGAACGCCGCGTCGGCGATCTTCGGCGCCCTGCACATGTGGCAGCGGCTCGGCCGACCCGCCGTCCACGCGCCACACTTCGCTGACGACTTCGAGGTCATCGGCAGTGAGGGCGGCAGCACAGTCGGCGGCCGGGCAGATGTGCTCGTCGACGACGCTCCCGCGTGGATGGGCGCGAGCCGTCGTGTACTGGTGGTGCACGGCGACCACGCCTCGTTGGTCCAACTGCGGTCCGACGGCTCGCCCGGCCAGAAGTGGTTCGCCGTCGAGTGGATCTGCAACGACGGTGCCCTCCTCGGCGTCGCACTCTTCCCTCACACAACCGCAGGATTGGCGCGAGCGGCGCAACGGATCGTCTCACAGTCCCTGCGGCACGAGACGGTACCCACCCTCGTCCAAGAGTTGGCCGAGGCCGGCCTGGACGTGGATCGCCTGGCCGGGCTGCTGGACCCTGGCTTCGAGTTCTGTGACCGTCGTACCCTCGGCTACCCCCGCGCAGACCGGACGACCTACCTCGAGATAGCCGCCGCAATCGGGCATGCCGAACGCGGTGTGCTGCTCCCTCTCGAGCTGCTGGTGAGCAACCACCGGGGCACAGTCGGGACGACCCACGAGTTCACGGTTCGCGACGACGGAGAGCTCGCCGACTCCGGCCGGAGCGTGTTCGTCACGGCGGTGGGTGATTTCGGGATCTCGGCGATCGAGCGGTTCCCGGCAGATGAGATCGACGCAGCGATCGCCCGGTTCGAGGAGCTCACCCAGGGTGCCCACACGGCATTCGACAACCTTGCCCGTCGGGTCGGTGCGCGGATGGTCGCGGCGATGAACGACGGCACCCTGCTGGATCGCCTCGACGAGTTGTTCGCCCCCGGATGGGTACGCGTCGACCACCGGACGGTGGTCAACAGCGGCACCCTCGACGCCAAGACGGTTGCCGAGTCG
>CBFCWZ010000063.1:0-13776 GCA_965601935.1 uncultured Ilumatobacteraceae bacterium | reverse complement strand
GCCGAGGAAGTCCTGCGGCGCCGCCTGCACGAGGTCGACGCCCTTGGTCATCGGGAGCGCCAGGAACCCGACGAGTCCCATGTCGTGGTACAGCGGCAACCACGACACCATCACTTCACCGGTGCCGAGTCGGGCGGCGTCGCAGCAGGCGTCGATGTTCGCCGACAGCACACGGTCGGGGATCATCACGCCCTTCGGCTCGCTGGTGGACCCACTCGTGTACTGCAGGATCACCAACCTTTCGGGGTCGTGGGGCGGGATCTCCAGCGCGTCCCCACCCGGGACGTTCGGAGCGCCCGGCAGCACCGACCCGAGCGCGGCGAGGGGCGGATCGCCGTCGACCGCCTCGTAGAAGTCGGCGAGTTGGTCGTCGATCAGCACGAGCTTGGCGTCGCCGTGCCGGATCCGGGCGCGCGTCGACTCGATGAAGGTCTCGAGTGACCCCATCCGCATCGGGAGGGGCAGCACCATCGATGCGATCCCGGCCATCCAGCAGCCACGCACGACCGTCATCAGCTCGCGGCTCGTCGGGCCGAGCACCGCGACGTGGTCGCCGGGCAGCAGGCCGCGGGCCTGCAGGGCGGCGCCGACCGCTCGTGCCTCGTCGTGGACCTGGCGCCAGCTGACGTGCACCGGGCCGTCGGGACCCATCACCGACTTGCCGACGAAGCGGACTCCCGTCTCGGAGTCGGCGGCGCGTTCGAGCCTGGCGATGGTCGAGTCGAGGGCACTCATCCCGCGGAAACCTAGCGTTGATTCGGCAACTGACCGACGACCGTACCGATCAGCCGGCTACTGACTGCCGTCGAGTCGGTCGGGCAGGTGATGGGTGCGACCACCGCGTACCTTGACCTCGGGCGGGTCGCAGGCGTGACAGCCGTACTCGATGTGGATCCCCTGGATCGACATCTGGGTACCGCGGGACTTCTCCACGATCACCTGCGGCAGGTGGTAGAGGTCGTCTCCCCCACACTTCGGGCACTTCGGCCGCGGGTCGCGGGTCCACCGGACCCGGCACTCGCCACACGTCAGCTCGATCAGCCCGCCGTCGAGCGGCTCCCCCGACACGTGGTCGTCGGTCCCACAGTTCGGGCACACGATCTCCAGCACCCACCCAGTCTGCCCGCCACGGCGAACTCGGGGGCAAAGGTACCCGGACCCCGCATGTTCTGTCGTGCGAGGATCGGTGACATGAAGGAGTTCGTGGTGCGCGGCACCCGGGTGCTGCTGGCGGGCGAGTTGAGCCCGGCCGACGTCGTCGTGGCGGCAGGTCGGGTCCGTGCGATCGCCGACCATGGCTCCGCCGAGGCAAACCAGGTCCTCGATTGCGGCGACGGGATCGTGAGCCCGGGCCTCATCGACATCCAGTGCAACGGCGCCGCGGGCATGGACCTGACTGCCGACCCCTCGTGTCTACTCGACATGGCGGCCGCCCTCCTTCCCCACGGGGTCACCTCCTGGCTGCCGACGATCGTCACGGCACCGCGGTCGACGCGGGCTCGCGCCCGCACCGAACTGCGCCAGGCCGACGGCGCACGCGGCGTGCCCCGGCCGCTGGGTCTGCACTTCGAAGGACCTGCGTTGAGCCCCGGCCATCCCGGTGCCCACCCCCCGCACCTCTTGGCGCGGCCCGACGAAGCCGAGCTCGACGAGTGGTGCCGTGACGGTGCCGTTCGGATGGTGACGGTGGCACCCGAGGTGGACGGGGTCGTCCCGATGATCGAGAAGCTGGTCGGGGCGGGCGTGCTCGTGTCGTGCGGGCACACGGCCATGACGCCGGACGATCTGCGCAGGGCAGTCGAGGCCGGGGCACGGTACGTGACACATCTGTTCAACGCCATGTCGCCGTTCCACCACCGACGGCCCGGCGCGGTCGGCGCGGTGCTCGACTCCGGCGACGTCGTGGCCGGACTCATCTGCGACGGCCACCACGCCGATCCCGCCGCGATCCGATTGGCCCGCACGGTGCTCGGGCCGGGGCGGGTCAGCCTCGTGAGCGACGCGTCCGCCGCACTCGACGCACCCCTCGGGCCGATGAGGCTCGGCACCTTCGAGGTGGAGAACACCGCGACAGGGCCGCGCCTGGCCGATGGGACACTCGCCGGGAGCGCGATCGGGATCGACGACGCCGTCCGGAACTACCGCCACATGACCGGCGCATCGGTCGAAGAGGCCCTCGCTGCCGCGACCTCGACGCCGGCGGACCTGCTCCAGATCGCCGACATCGGCCGGATCACCGTCGGGTCTCGCGCCGACCTGACCCTGCTCGACCCCGACCTGCGGGTCACCCACACGATCATCGGAGGAGACATCGCATGGAAGTCGTGATCGCCCATGACGCGACGGAGGTGGCCCGCCTGGCTGCCGATGCGGTCGCCCAGGCGGTTCTCAACCGCCCCGCCCCCGTCATCGGGCTCGCCACCGGCAGCTCCCCCCTCCCCACGTATCAGGAACTGATCGCCCGTCACGAGCGCGGCGAGCTCTCGTTCGCGGCAACGCGGGCGGTCATCCTCGACGAGTACGTCGGCCTGCCGGCCGCTCACCCCGAGTCCTACCGCTCCGTGATCGAGCGCGAGTTCGTCGACCACGTCGACCTCGAACCGGCGAGCCTCTTCACACCCGACGCCCACGCCGACGACATCCCCTCCGCATGTCGTCGCTACGACGAGTTGGTCGTCGAACTGGGTGTCGACGTACAGATCCTCGGCATCGGTTCCAACGGGCACCTCGGCTTCAACGAGACCGGTTCCTCACTGGCGTCGCGAACGCGCATCAAGACCCTCACCGACCGGACGCGGGAGGACAACGCACGCTTCTTCGCGTCGGTGGACGAGGTCCCCCGACACGTCGTCACACAGGGCCTCGCGACGATCCGCGAAGCGGCCCACCTGGTCCTGGTCGCGGTGGGGAAGGACAAGGCACCTCCCATCGCCGCCGCCGTCGAGGGACCGGTGTCCGCATCCTGTCCGGCATCGGTGTTGCAGATGCATCCCCACGTGTCGGTCCTCGTCGATGAGGCCGCAGCGTCGGAGCTGGCACGTGCCGACTACTACCGTGAGACGTTCCGCCACAAGCCGTCCTGGCAGTCGCTGTGAGCGGACCCGTCCTCGAATCGACGTACCTCCCCGCGGGGGACCCGGGCACGCCCGGCCGCGTCCGCATGGTCCTCACGGCCGATCCACATCTCATGGAGACCGGCTTCCGGCTCGGGGTCACCTCCGTGCTGCTCCTCTCCGCCCGGGACGCTGCCCGTGCCCAGATGGTCGAGCGGACCGGCAGCTACGTCCTTCTCGAACCCGCCGACGGGGCGGTGGCCGACGGCGTGTGGGATCTCGGCGAGCTCGGCTGCGGCTTCCCGGCGCGCCACGCCAACGACGGGCCCGCCAGCGCCTGGATCGCCCCGCGTCGAGGACCCGCGGCCGACGTGGAGATCCTCCCGATGACCCTCGACGGGCGCGCCACACCGCCGACGACCCTCGACGAGCGTGCCACACCGCCGATGAGGCCGGCGTCGCTGCCCCGGCCACTCAGCGGCATCGACGGACTCACTCCTCCACCCCGCCTGGCCGACTCGAACGGCCCCATACGCCGGGGGGTTCGAGTCGCCGTGGACGGGGCCCACTCCGAGGTCTGGAACGACGTCCGGGGCCTCTCTTCCCGCCTCGTCGGGGAGGAGGTGCCCGTCTCCGGCGACCTCGCGGTCACTGTCCGTGTCGACCACTCCCTCACCGCATCGGCCTACGGATTGCGGGTCGATGGTGGTTCGGGTTCATTGGCAGCCGGATCAGTCGGGGCCATCCGCCACGGCCTCACCACGCTGGCCCAACTCGTCCACCACGGGATGCCCGAGACCGTGCGGATCGAGGACGCTCCGCGCCGCGAGATGCGCATCGTCATGCTCGACCTCGCCCGTCGTTGGCAGGAGCCCGATGTCGTCTCGCGGTTGATCGACCTCGCGGCATGGCGCAAGCTCTCCCACGTCCATCTCCACCTCACCGACGACGAGGCCTGGCGTGTCCCCAGCCGGGCACACCCCGTTCTCGGCGCGATCGGTGGCGTCCGAGGTCATGGGCTCCCCCTTCCACCGATGCTCGGGTCCGGGTCGGCACCCACCGGCCGCGCCTACACACCGGCCGAGATCGCCGCGTGGGTCGCCCGCGCACACGATCTCGGCGTCGAGTTGATCCCGGAGATCGACATCCCGGCGCACAGCCACGCCGCGCTGACTGCACTTCCCGAGCTTCGAGACCCCGACGACACCTCCGACGCGCCGAGCGTCCAGGCGTTCCGCGACAACTCGCTCGTTCCCGGACACCCTCGTACGGCCGCGTTCCTGCACGACGTGTTCGGGGAGCTGGCCGATCTGTTCCCCCACTCCCCCACGCTGCATCTCGGCGGCGACGAGGTGGCCCACGACGCCTGGACCCGATCGCCGATCGCAGCCGAGGCGGCACGCGCAGCCGGTGTGGAACCGGGTCCGGCGCTCGCAGCCGTCGTGGTCGCCACTGCCATCGCCGCCATCGAGTCCGCCGGACGGCGATGGGCGGGCTGGGAGGAAGTCGCCTCGCTGGGGCTCCCGACGACCGCGGCTCACGTGGTCGCATGGACGTCGGCCGACGCCATCGCCCGCGTCGCCGCGGAGGGACAGCGGGTCATCGCGGCCCCCGGAGAGGCCTACTACCTGGACATGGCAGCCAGCGACGCCTGGACGGCGCCCGGGATGTCGTGGGCGGGCACTGTCCCGCTCGAGGCCACGTGCGCCTTCGTCCCGCCGGAGGGAGTGGCGGGTGTACAAGCCTGCCTGTGGGCCGAGCACCTGGTCGACCTGCGGCGCGTCGAGGAGATGATGTTCCCCCGACTGGACGCCGTCGCCGAACGGGGCTGGACGGGCGAGATCCGCGGAGGGGCCGACGGAGTGCGTTCCCGCTCGGCCGTGCAGCCCCGATTCACCAGCGAAAACGCGTGAACCCGGCCCGTAGGCTGGGGCGCCGCGATGAGTGACCAGACCGCCGCTCCCACGGACGACACGCCGCCGTTCCGCTACACGTCGGATCTCGCGCGTGACGTCGAGTTGCGGTGGCAGAAGTGGTGGGACGAGAACCACACGTTCGAGACACCGAATCCGGTGGGCCCGCTGGGCGATGCGGCGGCGGTGGCGGCGCGGGGTGAGAAGTTGTTCGTGCAGGACATGTTCCCGTATCCGTCGGGGGCAGGCCTCCACGTGGGGCATCCGTTGGGGTTCATCGGGACCGACGTGTACTCGCGGTTCAAGCGGATGGCCGGGCACAACGTGCTGTACACGATGGGGTTCGACGCGTTCGGTCTGCCGGCCGAGCAGTACGCGGTGCAGACCGGTACGCACCCGGCGATCACCACCGAGCACAACATCACCACCTATCGGCGCCAGTTGCGCCGGCTCGGGCTGAGCCACGATCAGCGCCGCTCGGTCTCCACGACCGATCCGTCGTACTACCGCTGGACCCAGTGGATCTTCTCCCAGATCTTCAACTCCTGGTACGACACCGACGCCGACAAGGCCCGGCCAGTGACCGACCTGATCGCCGAGCTCGACTCGGGCGAGCGCGAGGTCGACGACGGCCGGGTGTGGGCCGACATGGACGCCGCCGAACGCGCCGACTACGTCGACGGCAAGCGTCTGGCCTACATCTCCGAGGCACCGGTGAACTGGTGCCCGGGGCTGGGCACGGTGGTGGCCAACGAGGAGGTCACCGCCGACGGCCGTTCGGACCGCGGCAACTTCCCGGTGTTCAAGCGGAACATGCGCCAGTGGATGATGCGCATCACCGCCTATGCCGACCGGCTCATCGACGACCTCGCCGTTCTCGACTGGTCCGACGCCATCAAGTCGATGCAGGAGAACTGGATCGGCCGCAGCCATGGGGCCGAGGTCCACTTCCCGTCCGCCGCCGGTGACATCACGGTCTTCACCACCCGGCCCGACACCCTCTTCGGCGCCTCGTTCATGGTGCTCGCCCCCGAACACCCCTACGTCGACACCCTCACCACTGCCGAGCAGGCCGACGCCGTCGCCGAGTACCGCCGCGAGGCCGCGGCGAAGAAAGACGTCGACCGCCAGGACGAGACCCGCGAGAAGACCGGTGTGTTCACCGGCTCGTACGCCACGAACCCGATCAACGGCGAGCAGATCCCGGTGTGGATCGCCGACTACGTCCTGATGGGCTACGGCACCGGCGCCATCATGGCTGTCCCGTGTGGCGACCAACGCGACTTCGAGTTCGCCCGCGAGTTCGGGCTGCCGATCCCGGCCATCCAGCGGCCCCCCGCCGACTGGTTCGCGGCACACGGCGTGGAGTCGACTCTCGACACGAACGAGTGGCCGGTCGCCTACGTGGGTGACGCGCCGTACGTGCAGTCGGCGAACGACACCTTGGACCTGAACGTGGTCGACACCAAGGCCGACGGGATCGCCATGACCAACGCCTGGCTCGAGGCCAACGACGCGGGTGTCGCCACCGTCAACTACAAGCTGCGCGACTGGCTGTTCTCCCGCCAGCGCTACTGGGGTGAACCGTTCCCGATCGTCTACGACGACGCCGGCCGTCCGCACTCGATCCCCGACCACATGCTGCCCGTCGAGTTGCCCGACACCGACCAGTTCGCGCCGCGCACCTTCGACCCCGACGACGAGTTCTCCGACCCCGAGAGCCCCCTCGACCGCCTCGAGGACTGGGTCCGCGTCGAACTCGACCTCGGAGACGGCCCGACGACCTACTGGCGCGACACCAACGTCATGCCCCAGTGGGCGGGCTCGTGCTGGTACCAGCTGCGCTACATCGACCCCACCGACGAGAACCGGTTCTGCGAGGCCGCCAACGAGCAGTACTGGATGGGCCCGCGCACCGACGTGCGCCCCGACCACCCCGGCGGCATCGACCTCTACGTGGGCGGCGTCGAACATGCCGTGCTGCACCTGCTCTATGCCCGCTTCTGGCACAAGGTCCTCTACGACCTCGGCCATGTCTCTTCCATCGAGCCCTACGCCCGCCTGTTCAACCAGGGCTACGTCCAGGCCGCCGCCTACACCGATTCCCGCGGCATGTACGTCGAAGCCTCCGAGGTCGACGGCAACGAACACGACGGCTTCACCCACGGGGGCGGGCCCGTCACCCGCGAGTGGGGCAAGATGGGCAAGAGCCTCAAGAACTCCGTGTCACCCGACGACATGTACGACGAGTACGGCGCCGACACCCTCCGCCTCCACCTCATGGCGATGGGCCCACTCGACGCCTCCCGCCCCTGGGAGACCCGCGACGTCGTCGGCATGTACCGCTTCCTGCAACGCCTCTGGCGCAACATCGTCGACGAAACCACTGGGGACCTCGTCGTCACCGACGAGCCGATGGACGACGACACCCTCAAGCAGCTCCACCGCACCATCGACACCGTGCGCACCGAGATGAACGAACTCCGGTTCAACACGGCCATCGCCAAACTCATCGAGCTCAACAACCACGTCACCAAACTCGACGCCACACCCCGCGCCGTCGCCGAACCGATGGTGCTGATGCTCGCCCCCCTCGTGCCCCACCTCGCCGAGGAACTCTGGACCAAGCTCGGCCACGACGGAACCCTCACCTACCACGCGTTCCCCGACGCCGACCCCCAGTACCTCGTCGACGACACCATCGAGATCCCCGTCCAGGTCAACGGCAAGGTCCGCAGCCGCGTCACCGTCGCCGCCGACGCCGCCGACGACACCCTCGAAACCGCTGCCCTCGCCGACGAGAAGATCGCCGCCGCCCTCGACGGCACGGAGCCGCGCAAGATCATCATCGTCCCCGGCCGCATGATCAACATCGTCGCCTGACCACCGTTGGTGTCAGACCGTCGCAACTCGCGCGTCGCAACTTCATGCCCGCACGGCGTTGCGATGAAACGGGCCCCGGAATTCTTTCGGGGCCTGACCTGCGGGAAGGTCCGACAGGGACCTTCGGCCATTGATTTTCGGGGAGTCCGATGTCACCATCATCCCTGGGTCCGTGAGATGTCCAACAGGGATCCAGCGCCGAAGCGGGCAACCGTTCCGGTCGACTGATCCAAGCACCGCCCCGCAACGGGCGACAATCTCACGGGCCCCCTACGCGTCCGAGCACATCACTACTCGTCGGGCCCTGCCGCGTACACTTCGCTCGCAGTGACGGAAACCGCCGAAGGCTCTCGCATCGCATCTGACCGCCGTCGGACACCGAGCGTCTCGACCGTCGGGGGCGCCGACGCGACCCTGTATCGCCATCCCGCAGACGTCGCCAGGTTCATCTTCTCGCTGCTCATCCTCGGCCTCCTGCTCCTCGTCGGGCGCCTCGCCACCGACGGCCTGCTCTCGTTCTCCATCGACCTTCTCGCGCTGGTCGACGGACTCCCCGACGCGATCGCCGACGGCCTCGTGGGGCTCGTGCAACTGATCGCCACCATCACCCCCGTCGTGGTGGCGGTCGTACTCGTCTTCCGTCGCAACCTCCGGCTGCTGTTCGTGCTCGTCCTCGCCGCCGTCCTGGCAGCCATCGGCACGTCGCTGTTGTCGGGAACTCTCGAGGAGAGCATCCCCATCAACCAACTCGGCTACGACACCGTCAACTCGTGGTTCGTCGGCAGCCAGTATCCGTCCACCACGTTTCTCGCCGCGTTGACGGCGGTGCTGGTGGCTCTGAGCCCTTGGTTGACGAAGTCGTGGCGGATCGTGGGATGGATGCTGATCGTGGGGATGCTGCTCTCGCGTATCGTCACCGCGACGGCCGTCCCGCTCCGGGGTGGGCTGATGCTCGCAGTCGGCGGTGCCGCCGGTTCCCTCGCCCTCATCCTGTTCGGCGCGCCGCGTCGCCGCATCGACGTCGACAGCGTGGCGGAAGCACTCCGGCTCGCAGGTGTCCGCGTCGACTCGTTGACGCGGATTCACGCCACCGGGCCGGACCCCCTGTTCGCCGCCCAGTCGACCAACGGCCCCTTGCGCATCAAGGTGCTGGGTCGCGACCAACGCGACGCCGACCTGCTGATCACGCTGTGGCGAACGCTCACCGTCAAGGGCCTGGGCACGGAGTCGGCCCGCGTCTCGCCCGCCCAGGCCGTGCGCAGCGAGGCCCTCGCATCGGGGATGTTCCGCCAGGCCGACGGGCGGGTACCCGCCCCCGTGGCCTTGGTGCAGACCCCCGACGAGGTCGCCGTTCTGGCGATGACGCAGGTCCCCGGGGTGCCCCTCGCCGACTGCGCGCCAGGCGATGTGTCGGCGGCAGCACTCCATGACCTCTGGACGCAGGTCGCCGGCTTCCAGCAGCGCCGCCTGGCCCACGGCACGCTCGATCCACAGAATGTTCTCATCGATGGTGACCAGGTGTGGCTGCCCGGTCTCCGGCGCGCCAGCCTGCAGAGCTCCGACGAGGTGCTCGGCGCCGACGTCGCGGAGCTCCTCGCCACCCTCGCGCTCACCGTAGGGGTGCATCGCGCCGTCAGGTCGGCCGCGTCGGTGCTGCCCACCGATGTTCTCGAGCGTGCCGTCCCGATGATCCAGTCGTCGGTGTTCAGTGCCCGCACCCGCGACGCCGTCGACGACCAGGACGAACTCCTGCAGGACCTGCGTGACGAAGCCGCCGACGCCATCGGGATGGAGCACGTCGAGTTGGCGCCGGTCCAGCGGATCACGCTGAAGGGCACCGTCTCGCTGGTCGGCTCTGGAGTGCTCGTCTTCTACATCTTCAGTCTGGCGTCCGACTGGGAGGCCATCTGGGACGCCTTCCAGCAGTCCGACAGCCTGTACACGATTCCCATCCTGCTGATGGCGATGTCCACGTACTTCACGGGGGCGTGGAGCTTGATGGGGGCGGTCCCGATCGACCTCCCCTACCTTCGCACCACCGCCGTCATGTTCGGCCAGTCCTTCCTGAACCGCTTCACCCCTGCGAATGCAGGCGGGATGGCGATGCGCATCCGTTACCTTCAGCTGAGCGGGCTCGACTCGGCGGTCGCCGCCACATCGATCGGGCTCACGTCGGCCGCCTCGGGTGTGGCCCAGGCTCTCACCATCGTGATCTTCCTGTTCTGGGGTGGTGCCTCCGACCGCTTCAGCGACTTCGAGATGCCCGACATCGGCACCATCGTGATCATCATCCTGGTCGTCGGCCTGATCGCCTCGGTGATCATGATGTCGACGTGGGGCCGGCGCGTCATCGTGCCGTGGGCCCGGGAGGTCGTCACCAAGATCAGGGGGACCCTGACCGAGCTGGCGAGCGACCCGGGGAAGATGACGCTGCTCTTCGGCGGCGCCTTCCTCGGCAAGCTCGCCAACATCACCGCCTTCTGGTTGAGCTGTCAGGCCTTCGGGATCGACATCTCGTTCCCGAAGGCCGGAGCGCTGTACATCATCGCCACCACCATCGGCTCCGCCGTGCCCACCCCCGGTGGCGTCGGTGGCGTCGAGGCCGCACTCACCGCGGCGCTGCTGTCGTTCGGCGTCGACAACGCCACCGCAGCGGCGGTGGTGCTCTACTTCCGGATCCTCACGTTCTGGCTGCCCACGCTGCCCGGCTACTTCTTCATGCGCTACACACAGCGCGCCGGCATCGTCTGACCCGGCCCGTCATGCCCCGCGGGCGTGGTGCACCTCGGCATCGTCGCGGGTTCCGAACACCATGATCTCGTCGCCGACGTCGAGGTCGATGTCGGTCGGAACATCGGTGATGAAGCCGTCGTCGCCCAACACGCCGAGCACCTTCAGCCTCGGGAACGCCTGGTCGAGGGCTCGTAGGCTGCGGTAGGTGTCGCCGGGTTCTCCCACCACTTCGATCGCACCGATCACATAGCCACCTCCGATCTCGGCCACCTCCCGGTAGCCGTCCTGGAGGTACGGGATCAGCCGCTGGCTGGCGTAGCGCTGGCCCACCTTCGTGAGCAGCTTCTGCGTCGGCCTGTTGATCAGCAGGAGGAACACGAACAGCAGGCCGGCGAAGGTCACCATGGCCCGTTCGACGGTGCTCCCGGGGCCGGGTGCGACGAACCCGATCAGGACGGTGACGATGAGGGTCGGCGTTCCCAGGTTGCCGACGAACATCGTGGTGCCGATGATCTTGCGGCGCAACGGGTGGTTCACGACGTTCTCGGCCTCGGTGGTGGTGAAGCCGGCGCCGCTGAACGCCGAGCGGGCCTGGAAGGCTGCGATCTCGGGTGGCATCCCGGTGGCGATCAGGGCGCCGGTCGCGATGCGTGTGAACGCGAGCGTGAGCACAGCGACCACGAGGAACGTCGCGACTGCGTACATGGATACGAGGGTATGCCGACGCCGACGTCGGACTGGCCATACGATCGTGGGCCATGACGGCGACCCAGACGGCCACCCGACCTGTCGGAGGCAACCCGGCGTTCAGCGAGCGCATCACCACCGAGTACCTGGCCCCCACGCCGGCCGAGCGGGCAACGATGTCGCGCGGCGGGGTCGCGGTCAAGCTCCTCGTCGACCTCGCCGTGCTGATCGCCGCAGCTGCGTGGGGTTGGGCGTCCGCGACACAACCCGTGGCCCAGGACGCCGGAGGCGGGTATGCGGCCGTCACGGTCACCATTCCCGCCGGGTTCTGGTTGGCCTCGTTCGGTGCGTTCTTCGTCGGGATCATGACGTCGATGAACCCCCGCCGGGCTGCCGTCACCGGCCTCATCTATGCCGCGCTACAGGGCTATTGCCTGGGGGCGATCTCGGCGGCCTTCGAGGCCCAGACCGAAGGGATCGTGGGCGCCGCGATCCTCTCCACCGTGGGTGTGTTCGCCGCGGCGTGGTTCCTCTACGTGACGGGCCTCATCAAGCCGACCCGGAAGCTGGCGTTCGGCGTCGCCGCCGGGATCGGCGGGCTCTGCATGCTCTACTTCTTCGTGTTCGTCGTGTCGCTGTTCGACTGGGGCTGGCTCTACAGCGACAGCTTCCGCACGATCGGCGTCGTCGTCACCGTGATCGCAATCGTGCTCGCGGCGCTGAGCTTCACGCTCGGTTTCGCCCAGATCGACATGGGGGTGCAGGCCGGCGCACCCAAGTTCATGGAGTGGTACTGCGCCTACGGCCTGATGGTCACCTTCATCTGGCTGTACATCGAGATCCTGCGTCTGCTGGCTCTGCTCAACCGCAACAACTGAACCGGCCGTGCGGAGGCACACCACGACCTCGCCCCCGAGTCGTCGATCCCCCACCACGAGCCGACACGCGATCGCGGCATCTGCGTCGGAAGTAGCGGGCGATCGACCGGAGCTGGACCTTCAGGCAAGAAGGTCGCGGGCGATCGCCAGGGTCTGGATCTCGTCGGTGCCGGCGTAGATCTGCAGCACCTTGGCGTCACGCGCCAACTGCTCGACCTCGAACTCCGACATGTAGCCGTTTCCGCCGAACAACTGCACCGCCTCGAGCGCGACGCTCGTCGCCTGCTGGGCGGAGTAGAGCTTCATCGCCGAGGCCTCGGCGAATGTCATCGTCTCACCGTTCTGGGACAATTCGATCGAGCGGAAGACCAGGTTCTGCACGTTCATCCGGGCCACCTCCATGAAGGCCAGCTTCTGCTGGATGAGCTGGAAGTCGCCGATGCGCTGGCCGAACTGCTCGCGCTCCTTGGCGTAGCCCACCGACCGTTCGAGACACTGTTCGATGATGCCGAGCGACATCGCCGCGACCCCGGACCGCTCCTGCTGGAACGTGGTCTTGGCACCCTCACGACCACCCTTGGGTTGGTCCTCGGTCTCACCGATGAGGCGGTCGACGCCGACGCGGACATCGTCGAGGAACAGCTCGCCGGTCGGCGACGAGTGCATCCCCATCTTGCGGAGGGGCTTCGACTGCTCCAGGCCCTCCATTCCCGAGTCGAGAACGAAGCTGAGAACCTTGCGATCGGCGCGGTCGTTGCCCTCGTCGAGCTTGCAGATGAACACGATCGTGTCGGCGTACGGACCGTTCGTGATGAAGGTCTTCGCGCCGTTCAGGAGGTATTCGTCGCCGTCGCGACGAGCGGTCGCCAGCATCGACCCGAAGGCATCGGAACCGGAGTTCGGCTCGGTGATGGCCCAGGCGCCCACCTTCTCGAGGGTGAGCAGGTCGAGCGCCCAGCGCTCCTTCTGCCGGATGGTTCCCTTCGACATGATCGCCGACGCGGTGAGACCGGTGGACACTCCGAGCGCCGTCACGAGGCCTGGCGAGTGACGGCAGAGTTCGATGATCGGGATCATCGTGAAGCCGGCATCGCCTCCGCCGGAGCGCTTCTTCTCCGGCTCCGTGCCGGCCGCCTCCGCTTCCCTCTCCGCCTCGATCCGCTTCGCGAAGTTGGCGCGTGCCATCTCGTCCATGCCGAAGTTCTCGTAGAGCTTCCGCAACAGGTCGTAGGGCGGCAGATCACCGTGCTCCAGATCCTCCTTGATGGGGATCAGTTCCTTGGCGATGAAGTCACGCATCGCCGTCTGCAGCATCTCGTGTTCGTCGGACCACTTGTACACGTGCACCAGTCCACCAGCCCGGCTCCGACCTCACCAAAGGGGGGTCGTCCGTTCACCCAGCGAGGCGGCACGTCCGGCGGGCGGGCGTGCCGGCTGTCGGGGTTCGCCAGTGGATTCTGTCGTCGGCCGTCACCGTCAACAACGAGTGGCGGGCGCTGAACCGTTCCCACCATCCTGGAACCGGCTGCCCGGCAGCGAAGACCGCGGTCGCGAGGGCATCGCACTCGCCGAGTTCCGGGCCGGCCACCGTGGCAGACAACACTCGACCGTTGTCCCCGCCACGAATGT
>CBFCWZ010000062.1:0-13946 GCA_965601935.1 uncultured Ilumatobacteraceae bacterium | reverse complement strand
GTGTCGGCCTCGGTTTCGGCGGGAGCTGCCGCCTCTTCGGTGGGAGCTGTGTCCCTGGCGACTGTGTCGGCCGCCTCCTCGGCGGGAGCTGCCGCCTCTTCGGTGGGCACGGTGTCCTTGGTGAAGACGATCCAGTCGTTGCAGAGCACGTCGTAGGCGTTCAGCTCGGCCACTTCGAGGACCTGCACGTGGGGCAGGTTGCGGAAGCTGAGCGCCGCTGCCTCGTCGTCACGGCCGAGCACGACGAGCACGCTGCCGTCGAGGCCGAGGGCGCCGAGCGCCTCCTTGGCGGTCTTGGTCTTCGGGGTGTCGATGCCCCAGTTGTCGACGACGACGATCTTGTCGTCGGCGGCCCGATCGGACAGCGCCGAGCGGAGAGCCAGCTTGACCATCTTCTTGGGGGTCTTCTGGTTGTACTTGCGGGGCTTCGGCCCGTGGGCGACACCGCCGCCGGTGAACTGCGGCGAGTTGGTGGAACCCTGGCGGGCGTTGCCGGTGCCCTTCTGGCGGTACGGCTTGGCGCCGCCGCCGCGCACGTCGGAGCGGGTCTTCGTGCTCTGGTTGCCGCCACGCCGGGCGGCCAGCTGAGCCGTGACGACCTGGTGCATCACCGGGACGTTCGGCTCGACACCGAAGACGTTCTCGTCGAGCTCGACGGTGCCGGCGTCGCTGCCGGTGGCGTTCTTGAGGGTGAGCGTTGCCATGTTCAGCTCTCCTTCCCTGCGACCTTGGAGGCGTTACGGACGATCACGACGCCGCCGGCCGGGCCGGGCACGGCGCCCTTGACGAGCAGCACGTTGCGCTCGGCGTCGGACTCGACGACCTCGAGGTTCTGGGTGGTGACCTGCTCGTGGCCCATGTGGCCGGCCATCTTGAGGCCCTTGAACACACGGGCGGGGAAGGCGCAGGAACCGATGGCACCGGGCTTGCGGTGGCTCTTGTGGTTGCCGTGCGAGGCGCCCTGGCCCTTGAAGTTGTGCCGCTTCATGGTGCCGGCGAAGCCCTTGCCCCGGCTGGTGCCGGTGACATCGACCTTCGTTCCGGCCGCGATCTGCTCGACCGTGACCTCCTGGCCGACCTCGAAGTCGTCCACGGAGTCGAGGCGCAGCTCGACGAGGCGCTTCCCGGGAGCGACCCCGGCCTTGTCGTAGTGGCCGGCGGCGGGCTTGTTCAGCTTGCTCGCGTCGCGGTGGCCGTAGGTGACCTGCAGAGCGGTGTAGCCGTCGCGCTCGCTGGTCTTGATCTGGACGATGCGCATCGGGTCGACCTTGACGACAGTCACGGGGACGACCTTGTCGTCGACCCATGTCTGTGTCATGCCGACCTTCTCGCCGACGATCGCTTGTGTTGCCATTGGCGTTTCCTTCTGGTTGTCCAAGCCCTCTCGGGGCTCTCCACGCAAAAGCTCCGCCGTTCGTGGGAACACGAACACGCGGAGCCAGAAACTCGGTTGTGCCGGGCGGTTCCGGTCCCCATCGACGTGGGCGGCCTACTCGGACGTCAGTTGCGGAATGTGATGGTGTCCGGAATGCCTTCCGAACACGGCCATGCAATGCTATGACGACCCAGAGCGCCTTCAAACCTGCGGCGCGGGGATTTCGGGCCGTTCCCGCGACTCAGGCGGGAGCGTGAGCGGCAACGGCACCGGCGATCGGGCTGAGTGCCAGCATCTGGGGCAGCAGACGCGTCAGCGCCTTCGGACCGTCGAGCCGTACACGATCGTCACGGAGGGCCGTGCGCAGCGAGAGGTGGCCGAGCCAGACCTCGTGCATCGCCCGGAGGTCGGACGTGATCGTGAGGTCGACGTCGTATCCGGGGTCGGTGACGCACACGGAGGGGGTCCCGTCCTCGATCACGAACCAGAAACGTCCGGGGTCGTCGGAGAACCGCAGGTGGAGGACGGTGCGACGGTCCGGCAGCACCGAGCAGTCGATGCGGGACTGCATCCACCAGGAGAGCAGTTCGGCGTCGAGTTCGTCCTCGTCGGGTTCACCGAAGATCCACTTGGCGCCCCATTCCCCGATCCCGAACACGATCGGTTCGAGGTCGCGGCCGGCCTCGGTGAGTAGGTACTGCCCGTCGAGCCGTTCGACCACGTCGGCGTCCTCCAGCTGGCGCAGCCGCTTGGTCAGCAGGCTGCGCGACAATCCGGGCAGGCCACGGGCGAGTTCGTTGAAGCGGGTCCGTCCGCAGAGCAGGTCGCGCAGGATCAGGAGCGTCCAGCGTTCACCGAGAACGTCGAGCGCCCGCGCCGTGGGGCAGTACTGCCCGTATCCGTTCGTGGTGTTCATCGCGGGCCCCCAGTGGTCGGTCCAGATAATAGACCGGCGGGGTCCAGGATCTGAACTGGTCGGCCCCACAGGTCCGCCGTACGGTCGCCCTCATGGACACGATCACGAACCACACCAGCAACGACGATCAGCCTGCCGGCACGAACAGGACCGACTGGGTCTCGGTCGCCAACGGCATCGGGGTCGACCTCCTGCCAACGGTGGCGCAGGCCGACCGGGCCGGGGAGATCTCCGCCCACGCCTTCGAACGCCTCCGCGACGAGGGCATCACCGCCATGCTCGTCCCCCGGGAGTACGGCGGCGGCGGGGCGAGCCACGCCGACGTGGCGGCGGTGCTCCGCGAGCTGGGTCGGCACGATCCGCCGACGGCCCTCACGTTGGCGATGCACAGCCACGTGGTTGCCACGCAGGTGTGGCGCCACAAGCGAGGACTGGACGCGTCGACCGCGTTCCGCAAGGTCGTCGAGGGCGCGGTGTTCGCCACGAGCGGCGCCTCCGACTGGGTCGACTCGAGCGGATCGGCCACGAAGGTCGAAGGGGGCTATGTCGTGAACGCCCGCAAGATGCCCATCTCCGGGTGTGAGGTCGCCACGATCGTGGCGACGAGCTTCCGCCACGAGATCGAAGGCGAAGCCCCCCACGTGATCCACTGCACCGTTCCGATGGCAGCGGAGGGCGTCACCATCGACACGACGTGGGACACCCTCGGAATGAGGGCAACGGGGTCTCACACGGTCGTGTTCGACGACGTCTTCGTACCGGACGCCGCCGTGATGCTGTCCCGGCCGGCGGCGGAGTGGCCCGCACTGTTGGACACCGTGATCGTGGCCGCCCTTCCGCTGATCATGTCGGCTTACGTCGGGCTGGCCGACGCCGTCGTCAACGACGTTCGGGCGGTCACCTCAGGCCGCGACGCCCCCCACGTGATCCAGCTCGTGGGCGAGATGATGACCGCCCACACGACCACCGCCGACATGGTCGACGCGATGATCAACGAGTCGCAGGACCTCGACGTCGGGGGCGGCGTCGAGCTCTCCAGCCGGATGCTCGCCCGCAAGAGCGTCGCCTCCGATGCCGTGATCGACTGCGCCCGGCTCGGGATCGAGGCCACCGGGGGCATGGGGTTCATGCGATCCAGCTCGCTCGAACGCCTCTACCGGGATGCGCACGGCTGTTTGTTCCACCCGCTCCCGAAGGCCAAGCAGCTCCGGTTCAGCGGACGCGTCGGCGTCGGGCTGACACCGTACGGCTGATCGGCGGAGGAGTTCGCCGGAGTCCTGCCGACCCTCATTTGCACTGTTGGTACGGTGTGGCGATGGGGGCACGTCATCTTCTCGCGGCGGATCTTCCCGCGGCCGCAACCACACTCGCAGAGGCATTCGCCGACGATCCGATGCTGACGTGGCTGGCGGGCGATTCCGACTCGCCCGGTCGCCGCGAGAACGCGGCACAGGCCTTCTTCGCCCCGTCGCTCGCTGCAGGACTCCGACGCGGCCACGCCTACGGAATCGAGGGGGACGACGGCTTTGACGCCGTGTCGATCTGGAGCCCGCCCGACGTCCCGATGCTCGGCGAGGAGGACCTTTCCGCCTTCGCCGAGGGCTTCACCACACACTTCGGCGAGGACTCCCTCGGTCGGCTGGTCGAACTCGGCGGGGTGACGGGAGAACTCCATCCGGCCGAACCGCACTTCTACCTCTTCATCCTCGGTGCGGCCGTCCACGGAAAGGGTGCCGGCGGCCGCGTGATCGGCCCGACGTTGGATCGATGCGACGCCGAAGGACTGCCCGTCTACCTCGAGTCGTCGAACCCGCGGAACGTCGCGTTCTACGAGCGGCTCGGCTTTTCGTCCCGGTGGGAACAGCGCATCGGCGACGACGGGCCACTGCTGACGGGGATGTGGCGAGATCCCGACCCGTCGCCCGACACATGAGGTTCCCCACGGCATTGCTGCTGGCGGCAGGGCTGGCCTTCGGGGCGTGCGGTTCGGGCGACGAGTCCTCCGGACCCCAGACCGATGCGGACGCCACCGCAGTGGCAGCCGAACAGGAGTTCCCGGACGTGATCGGGGTCGAGGCGGCGCGCAACGGCGGCACGTGGACGTTCGCCGTCACGATCTCGTCCCCCTACGACACTCCCGAACGCTACGCCGATGCGTGGCGGGTCCTCGGTCCCGACGGCACGGAGTACGGGATCAGAGTCCTCGCCCACGACCACGCCTCCGAGCAGCCGTTCACCCGCTCCCAGAGCGGGATCGTCATTCCCGAGGACGTGAAGGTCGTCACCGTCCAGGCGCGAGACCTCACCAACGGCTGGGGTGGCGCGACCCTCGATCACGAACTCGACGACTGACCCGTCGTCGCCCGGCGACGCGGCACCAACCACCGCTACGGGTGCGTGGCGGGACTTCCCCGGAGGGGTTCGTCCATCCAGGAGTGCGACGGCACTGCCGAGTCGAGCGGGTCCGGTCGGTCGAGCGCAGCGGGCGGCGTCGTCGAACGCGACGCGGCGTAGGTGAACACGAAGGCCCCGGCGCGTCGCCACCAACCGGTGAACGCACCTCCCTCGACCGAATGGACCTCCATCCGGTTCCAGCCGTCGCGCTCGTCGGCGAGCAATCGCACCTCCACCGAGCGGGTGTCACGGCGCAACCCGGTGCGCAACACCTTGAGCGCGCTCTCCTTGGCGGACCACACGAGGTTCGCGTACAGGTCGGGTTCGCCGCTGCGGTACACGACGTCACGTTCCAGCGGGGTGAACCAGTCGGCGACGAACTGCGTGCTCCGGGGTTCCACCACCTCGAGGTCGCACCCCACGTCGATGCCGGCCCCCGCCGGCGTCACGACGCACACGGCCCAGTCGGCGCGGTCGGTCATCGAGATGCGGACCGGCGCCGGGACATCGGGCAGGAAGACCTCCGGCGCTCCGTCGGCCGCGTTGCGGATCGCGACCCCGTCGAGGCTGCCCGACCAGCCGCCCCGAGCGAGAACCCGTGCCACGGCGTTCTTGGCCACCCACCGGCCGAGACGGGCCTCGCTGCGACGTTTGGTGTAGGCGAAGTCGGCCAGCCGCTCGGCCTCCGGCGCGGTGAGCCAGCTGTCGTCCGCCGGCACCTCCGTCATGCCGGCGGCCAGGTAGAGCGGCGCGTCAGCCTCCGTCACGGGCGATGCCCCGCTCGACGGCGTCGATGAGGTACGGCCGCAACTCGCTCGCGGCGATGATCGCGTCGACCGAGCCGACCCGCTGGGCGCGGCCGATGTCGTGCTGGGCGTCGAACTCGTCGGCGACCTCGCCGAGCTTGTCGGCGTGCACCTGCTCACGCAGCAGGCCCAGTTCGGCCCGCAGGCGTGCCCGCTCCGGTCCGTGCGCCTCACCGACCCGCTCGGTCAACTCCACGACCCTCTGGTCGTTGTCGACCCGGTTGCGCACGTCGCGGGCGAACACCACTGCGGCGGCAGGTGCGCCACCGATGACCGAGGCGTGCGAACCCTCGATCGCGGCGATCTCGCAGTTGTCGTTGAGCGCTCCGGAGAACACCACGAACGCACCGCCGTGGTAGCGCGACACCACGCAGAACACGATCGGGCCGTCGAAGTTCACGACCGCCCGGCCGATCTCGGCGCCGTATTCCAGTTGTCGCTCCCGCATCGACTCGGGCGACCCGTCGAACCCGGACAGGTTGGCCAGCACGACGAGCGGCCGGTTGCCGCTGGCGGCATTGATCGCGCGGGCCACCTTGCGTGATCCGGCGGGGAAGAGCGTGCCGGAGGTCCACTGGGTGGGGCCGTCGGCGGGCACGAATCCGGGCCTGGGCATCGACTTCGCCTCGAACCCGATGAGCGCGACCGGCCGGCTCCCGAGGAAGGCGTCCCACACCACCGGGATCTCGGCGTCGCGCATACCGAACCAGCGCTCCATCGTGGCATGGTCCTGGTCGACGACCGCCTCCATGACCCGGCGGATCTCGAACGGTTGCTTCCTGCCGGGGTTGCTGATCTCGTCGAACACCTCGCCCACGGTCTCGAACTGGCCTCCGTGGGGCATCCCCCGGACGTCACGATCGGCCGGGTCGGTGGACGCAGCCGGCCGGGCCCACCGCTCGCCCGGAGCGACATATGTGTACTCGTAGTGCTGGAGAAGGTGGACGCAGGCATCGGGGACGTCGCGGGCGAAGTACTGGGCCTGGCCGTTCGGCCCCATGATCCGCTCGTATCCACCGATGCCGACGTTGTCGTCGGCGGACACACCGCCCGAGAAGTCGAGGGCGTCCTTGCCGGTGAGCACCATCGCACTGTCGGGGATCATGATCAGGATCCCCTTCGTGTGCATCAGCATCGTCGCCTCGGCGTTCCAGTACGGCTGGGCACCCACGTTGATGCCGGTGACGACGATGTTCACCTCGCCACCGCCCTGGGTGAACTCGATGATCCGGCGCAGCACCTTGGCGATCCAGTCCATGTTCTCGGTGCCGCTGTCCATGGCGATCTTGGCCCCGGCGGACACGGCGAACCACTCGAGGGGGACACCCATCTCGTCGGCGAGGTCGAACGCGGCGTTGATCCGCCGGCACTCGGCTTCGGCGAGGTTGCCCATGCCGCGACGCGGGTCGCCCAGCAGGACGACCCGTCGCACACCGTCGGGGTAACGCTCGGTGCGGTTCTCCACCACTCCGACCACGATGTTGGCGGAGTTCTCCCCCGGCTCACTGGCGACGGGCCGGAGCTGGCCCGGCTCGTCGAGGTCGTACTCGACGAAGTCGCCCGCCGGGACGCCCTCGCGCGGTTCCGCGCCCGGGGCGAGGATCCCGACGAGTTCGTACGGCGAGATCAGCCCGCGTTGGCGGAGACGGGCGGCGTCGTGCTCGTGCTTGCGCAGCGGACGGATGGGCGTGACGGGCACTCGGTTGATCCGCACCTGAGGGTCTGTCCCGGTCGGGCTCGTCGCCTCCAGCTGGAACTGCTCGGAGCGGTCCTCTTGGCCGGCGAATCGAGCCAGCACCTCCACCTTGTCCAGCCCGAGTCCGATCGCGTCGGGGATCAACCGGCGCACGAGTTCGCCGATGTCGTCGAGCGACAGGTCGACGTCGGGCCAGACGTACAAGATGATCCGGTTCGCCTCCAAGCGGCGCGAGGCCGGCCGGTGGGCCTGGAAACGACGAACCGCGCCGAGCACCTCCTGGATCATCCGCTCGGCCTCGGGAACACGGACCACCCGCCCGGACTCGTCGAGCAACGGCGTCAGGTCGCGGATCTCGGCGATGGCGAACAGCCGCTCGTCGCGCCGGTTCTCCCTGGCATGTCCCCGGAACAGGTAGACGTCCTCGCTCGTCGGCACTCGCTCCAACTCGAACTCGTCGAGACGCCACAGCTCCAGGCGCGTCCCCATCATGGGATGGAGGTCGCGGTACAGCGAGTCCTCCTGGTAGCCGCCTGCGCCGTCGGGGCGGAAGGTGTAGTGGAGCACGCTGCTCATCCCGATGCCACCACCGGGTTGTGACACCGCCACGACGATCCGGTCGACGGCGAGGTGGCCGAGCGCGGTGGAGAGCACTCCGGCGATCTCGTCGCGCAGACCGTCGCCACCCGCGTCGGCCGAGTCGCGCCAGGCGTAGACGTCGAGCGAGATCTCGTGCTCGGCGTCGAGTTCGGAGAGGGGGGTGGCCAGTTTGCGGGTGGCGATCGGCAGGTCGGCCAGGCCGACGTGGGTGCTGATCACGTGCGTGCGGAGTCCCTCGTGGTCGTACTCCGCCGACACGCAGCGGAGCCCGTCGCAGTCGCGCACCGTCACGTCCTCCAGCCGCCGGATGCGGTAGTAGCGACGGGTCATCACCTCGAGGAGTGCACCACGCTCTTTCTCCGACGCGCTCGTGAACCGGTGTGACAGCAGCGTCTTGAGGGGTTGGCTGCACTCGACGAGGCGGTCGATCCGCTCGGACCGCTCGGCGGGGGACGGGTCGGTGGCCAGCGCGTCGAGATCGGCGATCGCATCGGCGCGCGTTCGGTCGCGCACTTCGGCGAGGAACGGCTCGTCGAACACGCGGTACCGGAGGTCGACGGCGAGGTCCCGAACGGCCGGATAGCGGTCGCGCGTCTCGTCGACGACGCGGTCGAGGAGTTGTCGCAGTGTCGGGTCGCTGTCGGCGGTGGCGTGCTCGAGCCGATCCTCGAGGATCTCCAGGACCACCGGGATCTGGCGTCCGAGGCGCCGCTGCGACAGCACGATGCGGTGCAGCGCGATGTCGAGAGCCGGTGAGGCCTCCAGGTCGGTCAGCCCGAAGTGGCGGAGCGCGCGCTCGAGCTGGCGGACGAAGCTGTCGGGGAGGTCGCGCCCCCGCGACTCGGTGCGCAGCAGGTAGTCGTAGAGGTACTCCTCCGTCGAGCGCCGGGTGAGGTCCTCTGGGTCCTCGGTGACGGGGTCGCGACGGAACAGGGCGATCACGTCGGTGAACACCTCGAGCAGGTGGTCCTGGTAGGCACACGTCTCGGCGCGGTCGAGGGTCTCCGGGCACGGAGTCGAGCCGGGGTTGGCCATCACACTGAGCACACGCGGGTCGACGTCGAAGCCGAGCAGTGCCTGCTCGACCGCCTCGAGGTAGTGGCGGCACTCGGAGTGGGCGAACTGACCGGGGGCGGCGACCGCATCGAAGCTCACGCGCTCCCCCGCCACGCCTGCGGCGTCGTCCTGCGGTAGGACCACCAGCAGGGGTGCCCCCGCGGAGACCTGTGAGTTGGTGACAGCCACGATCTCGTCGACGGTGCCGGCGAACTCGGCTTCGATGACGGTCTCCATCTTCATCGCCTCGACGACCGCCAGCCGGTCCCCCGGCTTCACCTCGTCACCGGGAGCGACGTCGATCGCCACCACGACCGAGGGCGCCGGGGCCCTGACGATGCCGCCCTCGTCGTGGCCGATGCGGTGGGGGTTGCCGTTGACTTCCACGTAGTGGGTGACGCCGTGGATCGAGGACACCACGCGATACGGCACCCCACGGATCTCCAGGCGGGACGAATTCGGTCCGAGGTTCGTCCAGTGCACGACGACGGAGATGTCGCCCAGCTCGACGCGGTAGGCGTCCGGGGCGAGACGGAACACTTCGGTCGGGTACGGCTCGCCGCGGTAGCGCAGGCTCACCTTCCGGCCGAACGTCGTGTCGACCTCGGGCCGGCCTCGCGCCGCAGAGGCACGGAAGCTGGCCCGTTCCGCCGCCATCTGTTCCCGGTGGCCGTCGATCGCCGCAGCGATGATCGCCACGTCGGCGTGAGGCGGAGCAGCCGTGCGCCCCGACGCCCAGGTGCGATCCACCCAGGCGACGTCGGCCGTCGCGTCGACCACCTCCGGAGTGTCGAGGAGCGCGCGCAGGAACGCCTTGTTGCTCGACCCGCCCGCGATCACGATCGACGTGTCGGCGAGCCCACGGCGCAGCCGGGCGAGCGCTTCCTCGCGGTCGCGTCCCACCGCGAGAACCTTGGCGATCATCGAGTCGAACTCGGGTGCCACCTCGTCACCGGTCTGGACCCCGGTGTCGACCCGGATGCCAGGTCCGGTCGGGAGCGCCAGCAGTTCGATCCGTCCGGGCGCAGGCGCGAAGCCGGCATCGGGATCCTCGGCGTTGACACGCGCCTCGATGGCGTGGCCGACGGTCGGCGGGGGGTCACCTTCGAGGAGGCCTCCGGCTGCCACGTGGAGTTGGAGCTTGACCATGTCGACCCCGGTCGTGAGTTCGGTGACCGGGTGCTCCACCTGAAGGCGTGCGTTCACCTCCATGAAGGCGAACTGCTCCGTCTCGGGGTCGAAGAGGAACTCGACGGTGCCGGCGTTGCGGTACCCGGCGGCCCTCCCCAGCCGTGCCGCGGCGGCGCGAACCTCGGCGTCCTGTTCCGGGCTGAGCGAGGGTGACGGCGCCTCCTCGAACAGCTTCTGGTTGCGCCGTTGGACGCTGCAGTCGCGCACGCCGACCGACCAGACGGTGCCGGCGCTGTCACCGATCATCTGCACTTCGATGTGCTTGGCACCGGTCACGAGAGTTTCGAGGAACACGTCACCGTTGCCGAATGCGCTGCGCGCCTCGGCGCGGGCCGACTCGAAGCTGGACTCCAGTTCCTCGTCCGACTCGACCCGGCGGATGCCTCTGCCGCCCCCGCCGGCGGTCGCCTTGATCAGGAGTGGGTAACCGAGCCGCTCGGCGTGCTGTCGGGCCTCGTCGATGGTCTCGACGGGCTGGCCGCTCCACGACGCCACCGGCACGTCGGACGCCTCGGCCACCTGCTTCGAGGTGATCTTGTCGCCCAGCCGGCGCATCACCTTCGAGGAGGGTCCGATGAACGTCACCCCGAGCCGCTCGCACAGCTCGGCGAATTCGGCCCGTTCGGCGACGAAGCCCCAGCCGACCCACGCAGCGTCGGCACGGGTGCGTACCAGTGCTTCCTCGAGCCGGCCCAGGTCCAGGTAGGTCACGTGGCGATTGCCGTCGGCGTCGAGCGTCGTGGCCGGGCCGAGACGGTACGCCTCGTCCGCCCGGCGGACGAACTGGGCCTTCTCGTCCGGATCGGTGAACAGTGCGATCGTCCGCAGTGGTCCACCTCCACCGGCATTGACCTCCTCGACGGCATGGATGAGCCGCATCGCCGGCTCGCCGCGATTGACGATGGCGATGCGTTCGAATCCCCCCTCCATGATCATCAGCTCCCGTCGGCCATCGCGTTCGTCAACGGTTCCACGACCGACTCGTCGAGGGCGCCCGGCAAGCCGATGGTGCGATAGCCGTCGAGCCGAACGAGGACGGTGCCGTCACCGTCGATGGCAACGGCGGTGAAGCTGCCGTCGTCGTTCGGGGTCACCACCGCGAGGACGCCGCCCGACGGTTCGGTTCCGTCGCTCGGGGTGAGGCGTCCGACGCGCATGGGGAGTGCCATCGCGCCGGTCGTTCCGATCTCCCACACCCCGGCCGTCTGGAAGCAGAGTTCGGCGAGTCGCGGCGCCAGGGTCAGCGTCGCGTCGGGTGGATCCTGGTTGGCGGGCAGATCGTCGACGAACGACCCGACCACGTCGCCGCCCGACCGCCAGGCCGCCTCGAGGACCTGGTAGGCGGGCCCGTGGAAGTAGATCTCGTAGATCGGTTCGGATCCCACCGCGCGGTCGGATCGATCGGGGACATCGACGTGTGCGGGAGGTGGCGCCTCACTCGTCAATCGCACGCGGCCGGTGAAGTGGACGGTTCGCTGCGGCCCCTCCTGATTGGCCAACTGGCGTTCACCGATCAGCGTGCAGGACGCAACGAGGTCGTCCCCGTCGACGGTGTACTGGGCGCTGACCTCGAGGGTGCGCGGCTCGTCGCGGAAGAACTTCACCGGAGCGAGGAACTCGACGTCGTCCACGGCGGCGACGTGGCGGTCCGCGAACGGCAGCGCCGCGACCTGCGCGAACAACTCCATCCCCATCACGCCCGGGAGCACCGGCGTGCCGTCGATGCGGTGGTCGTCGAGGAACGGCTGGGCAGCCGGGTCGAACGTGGCCCGCACGACGAGACCCCTGTCCATCGTCACCCCGACCACTTCGTCGAGCAGCGGCCGTGCGGCGACGGCGTCGTCCAGCGTCGGGGTGTCGAGGCCGCCCGACTCGTGGCGCTCCTGGGCCAGGATGCCGAGTCGCTGACCGGCGAGGAGTTCCCTGGTGGAACCGTCACCGACCAACTCGCGTCGCACGATGGGGATCCCGGCGGCAGCCGGGAGCATGTCGATCCCCGCCGCGGCCATCACGGTCGGGATCGAGCCGCGGGTCGCCATGCCGATGTCCCCCCACGCCGTCCAGTCGACAGCGAGGCCGAACGTGCCGGGCCGCGCCTGAACGAGGTTGGACGTGTACTTGCAGAGCAGGTCGTTCGCCGCGCTGTAGTCGGTCTGGCCACCGTTGCCGAAGCGTCCGGCGATCGAGCTGAACGCGACGGTCGCGCCGATCGGCACGTCGGCGAGGCCCTTCATGAGGTTGAACCAGCCATCCGACTTCACGTCGAACACGAGGTCGTACTCGCTCGGGTCCTTGTCGGGCATCAGTCGGCTGATCTCCAGCCCACCGGCATGAACCAGCGCGTCGACACGGCCGCTCGTCTCGACGATCGAGTCGGTCACCGCCGCCATCGCCTCGCCGTCGAGCAGGTTGACGGAGTGGTAGTGGACGGTGCCTCCCGCGGCCTCCACGGCCTGTACCGCAGCGAGGGCCTCGTGGGCCCGCTCGATGCGTGCCATCTCCTTCTCGACCATCACGGGGGTGACCTTGTCGCCACCTTCGGAGAGCCGACCGAAGATGGTCTTCTGCAGGCCGCTGCGATCCGTTTCGAAGGCAACGAGGTCGGGATCCTGGCGGTCGGGCTCGGGCACGAGGTCCAGCAGGTGGAACGTGCCGCCGGTGGCGGTGGCGAGGTCGGCGATGATCGCCGACACGATGCTGCCCGCCGCTCCGGTCACGACGAAGACCGAGTCAGGACCCAGCTCGAGTCCGTTCGGCTCGTCCGGGAAGTCCTTCTCGACGAGGGCGACCGTGTACCGCAGGTCGTCGCGGTGGCCGACCTCGACGAGGCCGGGGTCACTCCGGGTCTCGGCGATCAACACGTCGGCGAGCGCCGCGGTCTTCCTGCTCGGCGCGAAGTCGACCGCCTTCACGAGACTGTCCGCGCGCTCACGCCCGAACGCCTTGGTGATGCCGACCACGCCGCCACCCATCGGTGCGCTGGCGCCGTCGGGGCCGTAGCCGTGGAGCCCGCCGAGGCGGGTGGCGCTCACGAGGAAGCGATCGGCCCCGTCGAGGTCGTCATAGAGGTGACGGAGGGTCCGGTAGAGCAGCTTGACGCGCAGCCGGAGGTGCTCCCGCCAATCGGCCAGATCGAGGTCGGCGATGCCCGGCTCCACGTCGAGGGCAGGCAACCAGTAGATGCCCTTCACCGAGCCGTCGCCGCGCCAGTCGTCGATCCTGCCGAGAAGTTCATCGGCGTCGGGGGCGTCGTCGACCGCGAGGACCTCCGCGCCCGTGCTCTCGAGCCGGCCGACGAGAGCCTGGCCGACGCCACCCTGGTCGAGCATGACGATGACGCGGTCGCCGTCGCCGATCTCGACCCCGGTGGGAACGCAGAACTCGAGGTCGGGCCGGAGCACGGCGGTGGGGAGACGACGCGGGATCGCCGCGGCCGCCTCGTCGTCACCGACGGCGGCCTGGTGGAGAGCCGGCGCGGGCTCCGGCGCGCCGGCTGCCTCCGCGGGCGCCGCTCCGAGATCGGTCGCCCGGTCGTGGACGAAGCCGATCACCGCGGCCAACGTCGGATAATCACGCAACGACAAGTTGTCGTCCCGCTCGATCCCATAGTGCTCACGGATCGCAGCAAACGTCTCCGCCTGCTTCACCGTGTCGATCCCCAGATCCGCCTCCAAGTCGAGATCCACATCCAACATCTCCGGCGGATACCCCGTCTGCTCCGCCACCAGACCGAGGACGACGTCCTCCACACCGTCACCCGCAGACACGGCGGCGGGGGCCGCTTCTGCGGCCGGCGGAGAAGCAGCCGGAGCCAGGCCGGTGGCCCGCTCACGGACGAAGCCGATCACCGCGGCCAGCGTCGGATAATCACGCAACGACAAGTTGTCGTCCCGCTCGATCCCATAGTGCTCA
>CBFCWZ010000061.1:0-14028 GCA_965601935.1 uncultured Ilumatobacteraceae bacterium | reverse complement strand
CCCCACCGCATCAAGTACAAGAAGCTCGCCTGACCCCCAACCGGTGTCAGACACCTGTTGCAGCTTCGTGTTGCAGCTTCTGCCACACTGAGCACATGTGCGTGAACTGCATGAGCAATGCAGAGGCAGCCGTCGCCACGGCCTGCTTCGTCGGCTACGCGGTGAAGGGCCCGGTGCACCAGGCACTCGCCGAACTCGACCTGGCACGCGACCCCGACCCGGTCGTCCACGATGTACGCACGGTCAGCTTTCTCCGGGCTCTCGATCTCGACCCGGTCGACGCACTCGGCGCCGCGGTGGTCGAGCGTGCCGACCAACGGCTCATCGCCCCCCTGGCGACCACCGAGCACCCCATCGTCCGCCGGGCACGGTCGATCCGCGATCGCCTGACACCGGCGGCGGTGACCCCCGCCGGCGCCTGACACCGGCGGCGGTGATCTCCACCTCCGCCGTCAGTCCGCGACGTCCACCGGGTCGTCGGCCTCCTCCTCGAGTTTCCTGCGCCGGAACTTCGCCTCGGCGCGGCCCATCGGCTCCCAGAGCCTGACCGCCGCCCAGTAGGCGACCACCAGAAGAGCCAATGCCGCCGGCAGGGCCAGCCACGGATTCACGTGGGGCAGCGAGCGCGCATCGAGCCACCACGGCCCCGTCCACGAGAGGTCGATCGGGAAACCGACCCGTTTCACACCGTCGATGACCGGTTCGGCGACGAGCCGTGCCCAGATGCTCCAGGAGATCATCCGGCACAGGCCGTAGAAGAAGATCGAGCGGTACAGCGCGAGCAGGCCGCGCTCGGGGAGGGCACGGCCGAGGAACGCCCAGATCCGGGCGTCGGGCGGCACCACGTTCGTGCGCCAGTACTCGCGGGTGAGGACGCGCCACGAGATCAGCACGACCACCAGCCAGAACAGGTCCATCACCAGTCCGAGGCTCGAGTAGTACGCGGCCGCGTCGAGGTATTTGCCCCCGTCGACGGTGGCCGCGTAGGCCCATGTCTGCATCGTCCAGTTCAGGGCCATGAACGGGAACAGGAGCATCGTCCCGACGGAGTCGTTGATGTCGGTGAGCGCGTGCGCAGCGAAGCCGAGGAGGTAGCCGATCGTGAAGGCGCGGTTGCGCCTCCACCCCCAGATCAACAACGTCAGGATCACCCCGAAGAAGAGGGTGTGGGTGAACCCCATCCCCGGCCATCCGCGGTGCCACTGGTGTGGGATGTCGGAGCCGTATCGCGTGCCGTTGAACTCGAACCCGTAGACCCAGAACTTGGAGAGGAAGTCGGGCGTGAAGTCCCCCAGGAAGATCCCCCAGAAGCTCACCTTGCCGACCATCTTCTTCGGCAGGTGGGCCTGGACGGCGTAGATCTCGAACTGGTGAGCAGCCCAGCTCACGGGTCACCCACTTCTCCGTGAGAGGCGTTCCGTCGACGGCCGGTGAGCCCCAGCCGGTCGGTGAGCCACGGCCCGACGACGATGATCGTGACCAGCCACAGCGGTCCGACGAACCAGTTCAACAGCCACTTGTGCCACACGCCGAGCAAGATGTAGCTGACCGCCGCGACGAGATACCACACCCATTCCTCGCCACCGGTGAGGCGCCGAGAGCCACGGAAGTCGACCGCCTCCGCGGCGTGCTCCCCGGTCGCTGCCTCCTCCACGGCCGTTCACCCTAGGGAACCGGGCTCCTCGACACGGCAACGGCTCTGCCTGGCTGGGGGAAGGGAGTTTCCGACCCTTCCGCTGCCAGAATGGCTCGATGCCATCGCCGGAGTCCGACATCCAACTCGCCACCCGCCTGGCGCGCGAGGCCGGCGAGGTTCTCCTGTCGCTGCGGGAAGAGATGTTCGCCCGGGAGGAGTCGTTCTACGACATCAAGGACGCCGGCGACGCTGCGGCGCAGAAGTACATTGCCGAACAACTGCACACCCACCGGCCCGACGACGCCGTGCTCTCCGAGGAGGGCAAGGAGGACCACCGTCGTTTCGAGTCCGACCGCGTCTGGATCATCGACCCGCTCGACGGCACCCGCGAGTACAGCGAGGGACGCCACGACTGGGCGGTGCACGTCGCACTCTGGACCGTCGACGAGTTCGCCGCGGGCGCCGTGAGCCTGCCGGCGATCGGCAAGGTGCTCATCACCGAACCGCCCGAACCGCTCCCCCCGAGCGATCGCGAACGGCCGCGCATCGTCACCTCCCGCACCCGGGCGCCGTACTCCGCCGTCCTCGTGGCCGAGGGGTTGGGCGCCGACGCGGTCCGGATGGGTTCGGCCGGAGCCAAGGCGATGTCGGTACTCATGGGCGAGACCGACGTGTACGTCCACGACGGAGGCATGTACCAGTGGGACTCTGCCGCGCCCGCTGCGGTGGCGCTGGCGGCGGGCCTCCACGCCAGCCGCATCGACGGTTCGCCTCTCGTCTACAACGATCGCGACCCGTGGCTCCCCGACTTCATCGTGTGCCGGCCCGAACTGGCCGAGCCAGTTCTCAAGGCCCTCTGGGGATGAGCGAGTCGCCAGCCGCCCACCAGCACCTCCTGGCAGGTGATGCCGGCGAGTTGAGCGCGATCCGCTTCGAAGTCGCCGATCGCATCGCCACCGTGTGGCTGCACCGCCCCCACCGCCACAACGCGTGGACGGGGAAGATGCACACCGAGTACCGCGCGGTCATGGCCGACCTCGAGGCCCGCCCCGATCTACGCGTCGTCATCGTCACCGGAACTCCTCCCGCCTTCTGCGTGGGCGGCGACTCACAGGCTCTGGCCGGCCACGCCGACACGGGCAGCTACGACAAGGGCCTGCCGCCCGAGCCCGCTCAGCCGGGCGGAGGCGACCGTCTCGACGCCGACTTCGCCTGGCAGATGGGATACCGCCTGCCGATCATCGCTGCGGTGAACGGCGCCTGCGCAGGCGTCGGCCTGGCTCTCCCTCTGTTCTGCGACCTCCGTTTCGTGTCGGCCACCGCCAAGCTCACCACCGCCGCCCCGAAGCTCGGCCTCCCGGCCGAGTACGGCATGAGCTGGATCCTCCCCCGCCTGGTCGGGCACACGCGGGCCAGCGACCTGCTCCTGTCGGGGCGCATCGTCACCGGGGCCGACACCGCCGACTGGGGCCTGTGGAACTCGGTGCAGCCCGACGGTGAGGCCACCTATCGAGCAGCCCTCGATTACGCCCGCGAGCTGATCGCCTCGACCGGCCCGAACGCGGTCACGGTGACGAAGGGCCAGCTCACCCGGGACCTGCTCCGCCACGACCCCGCTGCAGCGGTCAACGACTCGGTCGACCTGCTCGACGAGGCCATGGCCACCGCCGAGTACCGCGAGGGCGTCGCCGCCCTCCGCGAGAAACGCCCACCCGACTTCTGAGGTTCTCGCGGACGAACCTGCGGGATTCCGCACGGTCTGTCCCCCGGTTCAGCGATCCAGCTCCGAGAGGATCTGATCGGTGTGTTCACCGAGGTGCGGGACGCGACCCGGTCGCTGTTCGTGACCGTCGAAGTCGACCGGGGTGGCGACGGCCCGGAACGGTTCCTCGCCATCGCGCGGCGTCATCTGAACGAAACCGGGCTGAGCCTGGGGATCCTCGACGACCTCGTGAATCGTCTGGATCGGCGCCCACCAGACGTCGTGCGCGTCGAACCGCTCGGCCCACTCCGCCATCTCGCGCGTCGAGAAGACGGCATCCAGATCGGCGATCAGGGCCTCACAGTTCTCCGACCGAAGACGGTTGGAGGCATACCGCTCGTCCTCACCGAGTTCCGGGTGGTCGATCGCCGCGAGGACCTGCGGCCAGTGCCGGTCGCCCTCCAGACAGATCAGGAAGAACCCGTGACCGTCCCCCGCGGCGTAGCTGTTGACGAGAGGCGTCGGGAAGCGCTCCCGCGGCCGAGTCGATTGACGGCGCCCGAAGCGCAGCTGGATCCCGATGTCCCAGCCGATGGAGTACATGCCGGTCCGCAACAGGCTGGTGGAGACCAGGCCGCCCCGGCCGGAGCGCTCCCGCTCCAGCAGCTTGGCGACCACGCCCGACACGAGTGTCATCCCGGTCTGGTGGTCGCCCATCCCCGACCTGACCTGTGGTGGCAGTTCGCCGGGCGGCACGAGTGAGTGGGCGAGTCCGGATCGGGCCCAGAAGGCGCCGACGTCGTAGCCGGCGCGGTCGCGGTCCGGCCCTTCCAGGCCGTAGCCGGTGATGAGTCCGTACACGAGGCGCGGGTGCCGCTCGAGCACGGTCTCGTGGTCCAGTCCCAGCCGTTCGAGAGCGCCCGGACGGGTGTTGGTGACGAGCACGTCGGCTGTCTCCAGCAGCCGGTGGAAGCGGGCGATTCCTTGCTCGGTTCGTAGGTCGAGAACGACCGATCGCTTGCCGCGGTTGTCGATCTCGAAGGGCGGGACGGGGAGGTCGTCCCGGTTCCCGATGGCACCGAAGATGCCGCGTTGCGGATCGCCCGACGCCGGTTCGACCTTGATGACGTCGGCGCCCCAGTCGGCCATGATCCCTCCGGCCGCGGGCCCGGCGACCCATGCCGCCAGTTCGATCACCCGGTAGCCGCTGAGTGGCCCGGAACTCTCGCAGTTGATGTCGGACATGGCGTCCGACGGTACTTGTCGCCGTTCAGTTGTCTCCGAGCGCAGCAACCACGTCGTCGGGCGCCTGGACCAGCTCGATCAGCACGCCCTCACCGCTGCGCGGCGTCTCCTCGTTGCCCTTCGGGTGGAGGAAGCACACGTCATACCCCGACGCGCCCTTGCGGATGCCGCCGGGGGTGAACCGCATCCCCTGTTCCGTCAGCCAGGCCACGGCAGCATGGAGGTCGTCGATCCAGAGGCCGATGTGGTTGAGGGTCGGTACGTGCACCTTCGGCGAGCGCTCGGGGTCGAGCGGCTGCATCAGGTCGATCTCGACGGCGTGCGGACCCGACCCGAGGCGCAGGATGTCCTCGTCGACGTTCTCGTTCTCGCTCTGGTAGTCGCCCACCTTCTCGATGCCGAACAAGCCCGACCAGAGGCCGGAGAGAGCTCCCTTGTCGAGGCCGCCGACGGCCACCTGCTGGATCCCGAGTACGCGGAACGGACGATCGCTCATGCACCGATGTTGTCACCCCGACCATCCCTCCACCCAAGGCCGACGGCCACGATCACCGGCTCCGGGGAATCAAACGGGCACCGCGGTGTGGTCCTCCCGAAACACGGGCATCATGGGGTCATGTCCGGTCCGGCCGATCGAGAGTGGGCGGCGTTCACAGAACATGCGCCCTGGGTGCTCGACCGCGGCTCGATCCGATGGCTGAACCTGGCCGGCACCCTGCGGGCCCAGGCGCAGGCCGAGGTGCCCGACCTGCTCACCCCCACGAAACTCCCACCGGGAGCCCGCGTGCTCACCGTGGCCCGGAAGCTCGGCCTGGGTGTCGGGGTCTGGGAATGGCGCCGGCGTCGCGGTCGGCTCGACGACCCCTCCGACCGGCGGCTCGACCTCTCGCACCGCCTGCGCGTGGCCGCCGAGGATCTCGGCCCGACCTACATCAAGCTGGGCCAGATCATCTCCGCCGGCGAAGGCCTCTTCCCCGCCGAGCTGGTGTCGGAATTCAAGAAGTGCCGCGACCAGGTCACCGCCGAGCCGTACGAAGTCGTCCGACGGACCGTGGAGCAGGACCTCGGCGCCCGCCTCGACGACGTGTTCGAGTACTTCGACACCGAGCCCATCGCCGCTGCCTCGATCGCCCAGGTGCACATGGCCCGCCTGCGCACCGGCGAGGAAGTGGCCGTCAAGGTCCAGCGGCCCTCCGTGTCCGATCTGGTGCACAAGGACCTTCGAGTCATGGCGTGGCTGGCTCCGCACCTCGTCGGCCGCATCCCCGTCATGGCGTTGGCCAACCCGCCCGCGCTGGTGGAGCTCTTCGCCGAGACGATCATCGAGGAACTCGACTTCCGGATGGAGGCGGCGAACATGCTCGACGTGGCCGTCATGCTGAAGGACCTCGAGCAGGACCGTTACGTCGTCCCCCGCCCCCACCCCACCCTCGTCACCCGACGGGTCCTCGTGATGGAGAGGATCCACGGCTTCAACTTCGACGACGTCGCCGGGATCAAGGATGCGGGCATCGACACCGAAGACGTCGTCCGCACGGCGATGGTGGCGTTCATGGAAGGAGCGATGGTCGAGGGGATCTTCCACGGGGACCTCCACGGCGGGAACCTGTTCGTGCTGTCCGACGGCCGTACGGCACTGCTCGACCACGGCATCGTCGCCCGCCTCTCCCCCGCCAAGCGCAACGCGTTCCTCCGGTTGATGATGGGCGCGATGACCAACGACGCTCCCGGCCAGATCGAGGCATTGCGCGACCTCGGGGCGTTCCCGCCCGACACCGACATCGCCGCCGTCGTGACCGATCTGCGCCTCGACCAACCCACGGTCGACCCCACCACGCTGACCGGCGACGAGATGGTCAGGGAGGTTCAGCGTGTGGTCAAGGCAATGCTCGGGTACGGAGCCAAGCTCCCCAAGGAGCTGATGCTGTACGTGAAGAACCTCGTGTTCCTCGATGGCGCAATCGCCCGGCTCGCCCCCGACCTCGACATCCTCGCAGAGGTGGGCAACATCTCGATGATGTTCGCGATGAAGCACGGCGAACGACTCGGTCGTGAACTGGGCGTCGACCCCGACGCCGTCGAGTTCGACATCGGCGGCGTGAAGGCCAGCATGGGCATCGAGGACCACGTCGACAGCCTGACCTACCGCGACCTGCAGGCCCGCCGTGAGCTCATCCAGAAGCGCATGCGCGACCACGTCGCCACCTGATCGCAACTTCGCCGGTATCGTCGCCCGCCGTGCGTCTCGTCATTGCCCGCTGCTCGGTGGACTATGCCGGGCGCCTCGACGCGCATCTCCCCGAGGCGACCCGGCTGATCATGGTGAAGGCGGACGGGTGCGTGGCGATCCACGCGGACGGTGGCGCCTACAAGCCGTTGAACTGGATGAACGCCCCGAACACGGTCGACGATCAGGGCGACGTGTGGGTCATCACGAACCCCAAGAAGGAGACGCTCACGATCACCCTCCACGAGGTGATCAGCGACATCGACCAGGAGCTCGGCGAGGACCCGGGGCTCCAGAAGGACGGTGTGGAGGCCCACCTCCAGGAGCTTCTCGCAGCGAGCCCTCAGGCCATCGAGGAGGGCCTCACGCTGGTGCGACGGGAGTATCCGACCGCCATCGGTCCGGTCGATCTGCTGTGCCGCGACGAGGCCGATGCGGTGGTCGCCGTCGAGGTGAAGCGCCGGGGCGAGATCGACGGTGTCGAGCAGCTGGCCCGGTACATCGAACGGCTGGAGATGGACTCCTCGCTCGGCGACGTCCGTGGCGTCTTCGTCGCCCAGGTGGTCAAGCCTCAGGCCAAGGTGCTCGCCGAGTCACGCGGCCTCAGCTGGGTCGAGGTCGACTACGACGAACTGCGGGGCATGAAGCCCGACGAGCTCCGGCTCTTCTAGGCCGACTCTTCCAGGCCGACTGCCTTCGGTCGGCGGCTGCGCTACCTTCTCGCCATGAGCCAGCACGTACGGGGAATCGTCGCCAGGGCGAAGGGCGAGCCAGTTTCGATGGAGACCATCGTGGTCCCCGACCCTGGCCCGGGAGAGGCGGTCGTCGCCATCCAGGCCTGCGGTGTGTGTCACACCGACCTGCACTACCGGGAGGGCGGGATCAATGACGACTTCCCCTTCCTGCTCGGCCACGAGGCGGCCGGCGTGGTGGAGTCGGTCGGTCCCGACGTCAACGACGTCGGCCCCGGCGACTACGTGATCCTGAACTGGCGGGCGGTGTGCGGCAACTGCCGGGCCTGCAACCGGGGCCAGCCGCAGTATTGCTTCGCCACCCACAACGCCACCCAGAAGATGACCCTCGACGACGGCACCGAGCTCAGCCCGGCCCTCGGGATCGGGGCGTTCTGCGAGAAGACACTCGTCGCCGCAGGCCAGTGCACCAAGGTCGACTCCGCGGCACCGGCGACCGCGGCCGGCCTGCTCGGGTGTGGAGTGATGGCAGGGATCGGTGCCGCCATCAACACCGCCGGCGTCGCCCGCGGCCAGTCGGTCGCCGTGTTCGGCTGCGGCGGCGTGGGGGACGCGGCCATCGCAGGATCCCGGCTGGCCGGCGCCTCGACGATCATCGGCATCGACGTCGACGACCGCAAGCTCGAGTGGGCCACACAGTTCGGCGCCACCCACGTGTGCAACTCGGCGAACGAGGACCCGGTGGAGTTCGTGCAGTCGGTCACCGGCGGGTTCGGTGCCGACGTGTGCATCGAGGCGATCGGCAAGCCCGAGGTCTACCGGCAGGCATTCGAAGCGCGCGACCTCGCCGGCACGGTGGTGCTGGTGGGCGTTCCGACCCCGGAGATGACCCTCGAACTCCCGTACCTCGAGGTGTTCGGCAGGGGTGGCGCCCTGAAGTCGTCCTGGTACGGCGACTGCCTGCCCTCGCGTGACTTCCCGATGCTGATCGACCTCTACCTGCAAGGCCGGCTCCACCTCGACGGATTCGTCTCGGAGACCATCTCCCTCGACGACGTCGAGGAGGCCTTCCACAAGATGGAACGCGGCGAGGTGCTCCGTTCAGTGGTAGTTCTCTGAGGCGTGCCGCCCGCGCCTCTTCGACTCCACGGAACGGTCCAGCACTACGACTGGGGTGACCGCCGCTTCCTGCCCGACTTCCTCGGCGTGGAGCCCGACCGCCGGCCATGGGCCGAACTCTGGTTCGGCACGCACCCGAGCGGCCCGACCAGCCTGGACGATGGCACGACACTCCGCGACCTGGTCGGCGAACTCCCCTACCTCCTGAAGGTCCTGTCGGCAGCGGAACCGCTCTCGTTGCAGGCCCATCCGAACACTGAGCAGGCGATCGCCGGCCACTCCCGCGGCGTCTTCCCCGACCAGTACGCCAAACCCGAGCTGCTGTGCGCACTCACGCCGTTCGAAGCCCTCTGCGGGCTGCGCCCGGACGATCAGACCGCCGCGCTACTGGACGACATCGGGGCCACCGGGCTCGCCGCCACGGTCGCTCGCCGCGGGGCCGGAGTCGCCCTCCACGGCCTGTATCGCGGCTCGATCGACCCGCAACCTGTCATCGAAGCCTGCCTGCGAAGCCGCCGGCCCGAGGCCGGCTGGGTCACCCGCCTCGACGGGCTGTACCCGAATGAGCCGAGCGTGGCCGCCACCCTGCTGCTGAACTACGTGACCCTCGAGCCCGGCGAGGCGCTCCACCTCACGGCCGGCAACCTCCACGCCTACCTCAGCGGATCCGGCGTCGAACTGATGGGGGCCAGCGACAACGTCCTGCGCGGTGGACTCACCCGCAAGCACGTCGCCGTCGACGAACTCCTCGCGATCCTCGACACCACGCCACTCCCCCAGCCGGTGATGCAGGACACCGACGGCGGCACCCACTACGACCTTCCCGAGGCCGGGGTCAGCCTGTGCCGCCTCACCGCCGGGAGCACCCACGCCAGCGCGGGCAACGAGATCGTCCTGTGCACCGACGGCTCGGCCTGGTTCCTCCCCGAGGGTGCGGTCTACGAGCCCGACGCCGAGGCGTTCGTGGTGGTCACCGTGTCCGACTAGGAGGTGGCCTTGCGGATCTCGACGATCTTCTCTCGGGAGTTGTTGGCGTCGAGGCCCTGCTCGTCGAGGAGGCGGGCGCGATCGCGTTCGGCTTCGCGGGCGACCTTTTCGAGATCGACCCGCTCGAGGGCGGCGTCGGTGCCGTGTTCCTGGATGAACTCGGCCCACTCGACGAGCTGCTCGACCATCTCGGCCTCGGGCACGACGGCCACGTTCTGGCCCTTCACGAACAGGTGCCCCCGCTTGTTGCCGGCCGCGATCCCGAGGTCGGCGTCACGCGCCTCACCGGGGCCGTTGACGACGCAGCCCATCACGGCCACCTGGAGCGGGATCTCCCGCCCACCGAAGGCCTCCATCGCCCGATTGGCCACGTCGATGACGTCGACCTCGGCCCGGCCACACGAGGGGCAGGCGATGAGATCGACGTTCTTGCGTTCCCGCAGGCCCAGCGCTTCGAGCAGTTGGCGGCCGGCGACGGCCTCCTCGACCGGATCGGCCGTGAGCGAGTACCGGATGGTGTCGCCGATGCCCTCCATCAGCAGTGTGGCGATTCCGGCGGTGGCCTTCAGCAGCCCCGCGGGTGGCGGCCCGGCCTCGGTGACACCGAGGTGCAACGGGTGGTCGGTGACCTCCGACAGCCGGCGATAGGCCTCGACCATCAGCGGGACCGACGACGCCTTCACCGAGATCTTGATGAGGTCGAAGCCGACCTCGTCGAAGTAGGCGATCTCCTGCTCGGCCGACTCGACCATGGCCTCGGGCGTGGCACCGCCGTACTTCTCGTAGAGCCGAGGGTCGAGCGAGCCTGCGTTGACACCGATACGGATCGGCACGCCGCGATCGCGGGCCTCGGTGGCGACGGCCTTGATGTGTTCGGGCTTGCGGATGTTGCCGGGGTTGAGACGCAGACCGTCGACACCGGCTTCCATCGCCGCGAGCGCCATCTTGTACTGGTGGTGGATGTCGGCGATGATCGGCACCGGCGAGCGGGGAACGATCTGGGCCAACCCCTCGGCCGCCTCGACCTCGTTGCAGGTGCAGCGCACGATGTCGGCGCCCGCTGCCGCGAGGGCGTAGATCTGCTGCAATGTTCCCTCGACATCGGCGGTCTTGGTGATCGTCATCGACTGGACGGTGACGGGGGCGTCGCCGCCCACCTCGACCGAACCGACCGAGATCTTGCGCGTCGGACGACGGGAGATCGAGCTGGTGACCTCCACGGCGCTACCCGATCGGGTCCGTGATCTCGAGGTACAGCCCCGTCACGAACACGAAGAGCAGGACCATGATGACGCCCATGGCCAGCGGCATGAGCCGCTCGACATCGGCGAAGTAGCGCTGCTTCGTGCCGCGGCGCCACTCCTGGACCCGCTCGTAGACGGCGATGGCGGCATGCCCACCGTCGAGGGGCAGAAGCGGGAACATGTTGAACACGCCGACGAACACGTTCAACACGGCGAGAAGTGCCAGCACGCCGGCCAGGCCGCTCGTCTCGCCCACGTCGTCGGACACGGTGGCGACCCCGTAGAGGGTGGCGGGCCGGGTCTCGATGTCGTCGTTGGCGCCCGTCAGGTGGCCGAAGATGTTGACCGGGTTCAGGACGGTCACGACGCCCTTCGTGGACTCCCAGGCGAACGGGACGATGTCGGTGACCGCATTGGCGGCCGCATCCGGAACCGAATGCTGCTCGTAGAGCGGTGGGCTGTACGAGCGCACACCGAGGTAGGCAGTGCCGTACAGCGGGTCGTCGGCGGGCACGTCGGTTCGTTCGCCGAGCGTGACCGGCACGACCTGTTCGACCCCTTCGCGGAGGACCACGATGTCGACGGTGGCACCCGGGTCGAACGAGCGCACCGCGTCGCCCAACTCGACCGGTGACGTGACGGCGATGCCATCCACGGACAGGATCTCGTCGTCGGCCTGGATGCCGGCCTCGCCGGCAGGGAACCCAGCCGCCGCGGCCGACACGATGACGATCGGTTCGTCGTCGCTGGTGATCTCGCCCTGGGTGGCGTAGACCCCGAACAGCAGGACCACGGCGATGATCATGTGCATGATCGAGCCCGCCGAGATCACGAGCATCCGTCGTGGGAACGTGGCCTGACGGTAGGTGCGCGCCTCGTCGGCCGGATCGACCTCGTCCATGCGGTTCATGCCGATGATGCGAACGAAGGCGCCGAGCGGGATCAACCGCACGCCGTACTCGGTCTCGCCCTTGCGGAAGCTCCACAGGCGGGGACCGAAGAAGAGGAAGAACTGGGTGGCCTTCATGCCCGTCCACCGCGCGGTCGTGAAGTGGCCCAACTCGTGGAGGAAGATCGAGATGACCACGCCGACGACGAAGATGAAGATCCAGATGTTCACGTAGGCGAGCCAGACGAACAACGCAATGATCGCGGCCACCGACAGCGCGCCGCGCCAGCCGCCGACCAGTTCGTCATCGTCCCTTTCGCGAACTGCACCCCCGGCGACGATCTCGCTCTTCACCCGGTCGGCCCGCGTCATCGCGTCGGGTGGTCCGAAGCCGTCCGACGGTGAGTCGGCGGTGTCGTCGGTCGATCCGAAGCCGTCCGACGGTGAGTCGGCGGTGTCGTCGGTCGGTCGGAGCTGGTCGGTCATCTGCTGAGTACCTCGTGGGCGACCCTTCTGGCGTCGAGATCGGCAGCGATCACGTCGTCGACGGTGTGGGGGGTTCCCCCATCATGCCGCTCCATCACTGCAACGCACACGTCAGCAATGGCATTCCACCTGATCAGACCATCCAGAAAAGCCTCGACGGCCACCTCGTTGGCGGCACTCAACCACGCCGGGGCGGTACCCCCGGTGCGCCCCGCCTCGAACGCCAGGTCGAGGCTGCGGAACGTCGCACGGTCAGGAGGTTCGAAGTCGAGGCGCGAGAGGGTCGTCCAGTCGATGGCCCCGAAGGGGGATCCGATCCGCTCCGGGTAGCCGAGGGCGTACCCGATCGGCAGGCGCATGTCGGGCAGGCTCAGCTGGGCGATCGTGGACCCGTCGTGGAACTCGACCATCGAGTGCACCACCGATTGCGGGTGCACCACGACGTCGATGCGGTCGTAGGGCGTGCCGAACAACTCGTGTGCCTCGATCACCTCGAGGCCCTTGTTCATGAGGGTGCTGGAGTCGATCGTGATCTTCGGGCCCATCGACCAGGTGGGATGGGCCAACGCGGCGTCGACCGTGACCTCGGCGAGGTCGTCCGCACTTCGGCCGCGGAACGGCCCTCCGGATGCGGTGAGCAGGAGCCGGGCGACCTCCCGACCGGGGGCTCCCGACGAACGCAGACACTGGTGCAGTGCACAGTGCTCGCTGTCGACAGGGACCAGCTCTGCACCCGGCGTGGAACGGAGCGGCTGGACCACCGGTCCCGCCGCGATGAGGCTTTCCTTGTTGGCCAACGCCAGCCGACGGCCACGTTCGAGAGTGGCGACCGTGACGGGGAGCCCAGCGAATCCGACCACGCCGTTCACGACCACGTCGGCCTGCTCGACGAGGTCGGCGAGGTCGGCGCCCACATCGACCGCGGGCAGCCGATCGGCCGCGGCGGCACGGGCCGCAGGGTCGGTCACGACCACATGGCGGCAGTTGGTGGACTCCACCTGGGCGGCGAGGGTGTCGACGGACGTGCCGACACCGAGGCCCACGACCTCGTACGTGCCGGGACACCGGTCGTTCTCGGCCTCGATGACATCGAGCGTCTGGACCCCGATGGAGCCGGTGGAACCGGCGACGGCGACGCGGATGGGGTTCATGATGGGCCGGGCCTGGCCCGGCACGGCGTCACCCGGCGAACTCGGTCCACGGCTCGACCACCAGGAACAGGTAGTACACCGCCGGGAGGGTGAAGAGGAATCCGTCGAACCGGTCGAGCACTCCTCCGTGGCCGCGGATGATGGTGCCGAAGTCCTTCACATCGAGGTTGCGCTTGAACATCGATTCGGTGAGATCGCCGAGCGGGGCCATCACCGAGATGACAACTGCCAGCATCAGCAGATGGCTGGTGCTCGACCACGTGTCGCTGAGATCACGAAGACCGATGAGGAGCATCACCACGATCGTGAGAACCGCGCCGCCGATGAAGCCCTCCACCGACTTGCCGGGGCTGATCCACGCCCGCAACGGGGTGCGGCCGAACGCATTGCCGACGAAGTAGGCGCCGACGTCGTTGGCCACGACACCGATCGCCAACAGCACGAGGGTGTCGGTCCCCCACGGGGTCCCGCCGCCGAAGGTCGACCAGCGCAAGATGAGCGCGGCGAAGGCGCCGAGCACTCCGATCCACGTGATCCCGAGAGTGGTGATGGCCATGTTGGGCATCGGGCCGGACTCGATCGAATCGGCTCCGATGAATCCGATGGCGCCGGCGAAGAAGGCGAAGACCAGCACCAGGGGGATGGCGGAG